>JAGXTE010000069.1 GCA_018334095.1 Nitrosarchaeum sp. | reverse complement strand
ATTATTACACAATACAAACCAAAATAAATCCATTGTAATTAATTTAGACATGGAATTCATAAAAGAATTTTCAACCTTTTTGATGCAAAAAGAAATTATAAAATTTGGAGATTTTACACTTGCAAGTGGTAAAAAAAGCTCTTACTATGTAGATTTGAGGCTGGTTCCTAGCTATCCTCATCAATTTAGAACTATGGTAAAAAAGCTACAAAACAACATTGCAGAAGACATAGGATTGGATAGTTTTGATTCTCTAGTATCAGTTCCCACAGGAGGTTTAATTATTGCATCAGCATTAGCGATTGAAATAGTTAAACCACTAATCTATGTAAGAAGTAAACCAAAAGATTATGGCACTACAAAATCAGTCGAAGGACAAATTCGCAAGGGAATGAGGGTTGTAATGATAGATGATGTTGCAACTACAGGAGGTTCTGTTGTGAATGCTATAAAATCATTGAAGGATGCTAACATAACAATCGAAGATGCATATGTAATTGTAAATAGAATGGAAGGTGCAGATGAAGCACTCAAAGAATTAGGAGTTAAATTGCATTCGCTTACCAATGTAATGCAAATTACACAGGCATTACACGAACAAAAATTAATAGAAGATGATACTTTAGAAAAAGTAAGAAAACAGATTGATGGATAATTTTGGCGGCTCAGACAAATGCCTTTCAATCATCTTTCAGATATAACTCTGATTCTTCATTGCAGCCAGTAAAATTTGTCTGTGGTTATTTTAAAACTAATGGAAATAATATGGGCCCAAAGGGCTTCGATCCCTTGACTCCCCGGTTATGAGCCGGGTACTCTACCAAGCTGAGTTATGGGCCCTAAGCAAATGAATTTTATCTTCAGTATAAAATGTTATGAGCTTAAACAATAAGATTCATAACAACTATCAAGTAACAAATTTTGTGCAGAAATTGATTTATCTGCAATTTGTATCAAGTTGTCTGAATCAGATGATGTTTTTTCAAGAATATTTCTCCAAGAAGCAGTATGGCGAATATCAGCTTCGGTATGAAGTTTAAAGTATTCTATAGCCTCATTGTTTGATATTCCATAAAATTCTACCAATCCATCAAGTTTTGTTTGGCTAATTTTTGGAATTTCTTTTTCAAAAGCATACATTGCACATGCACCACCATCATAAGTAATCATCAATTCAGATAATTCAGAAACAGATTTTCTAGTCTTTTCTAATCCATTGTAATGAGTTAACTCAGATTCAGAAATTCCCAATTCACCTGCAAACTTAATCCATGATTTAATATGAGAAGATTCCTCAAGTTGATTTTCAACTAGTTCTTTGATTACGGAATTTGGAGCTTTTTCTATAATTGGAGTCATAAATGATGGAACAGCCTTTACAAGTTGAAAATATTCCTTAGAGTATCCAGCTAAAGAGTCAAGAGATAATTTTCCATCAGACCACATTTGATAGAATGGGTGTTTTAACAAACTTCTTTCTTCAATCATTTCATCAATTCGTTTTATTATATTCATATCACATCTCGTAATGTGCCAATAAAAAAATCTTTGTGGTTTACAAAAGATTTTATGGACAAATTACTCAATTTTTGTGGGTTCCAGTGGTGTAGACCGGTCAAGCATACTGCCCTTTCAAGGCAGTGATCCCGGGTTCAAAATCTAACGATGAAAATCCCGGCTGGAGCACCAAGATTTAATTACTAATGAGAAAGTTTTTTGAATAGATCAATATCTTGGACAGAAAAAATATTGAGATAAATCCATTACTTGAAACATATGGTAAGTATATAGACAAAATTAACCATGCATTAGATAGAGAACTATCACTGTATTCTGAATCTGAATTTATTGAACCATTAAAATATTCTTTAAAGGGTGGAAAACGAATTAGACCAATTATCTTATCATTAGCTGCTGAGAGCGTAGGAAAAATTGACGATAATACTTTGGCAGCAGCATGTGCAGTGGAATTTTTGCATATGGAGTCAATCATACATGATGATATTATAGATAATGAAACTATGAGAAGACTCAAAGAGCCATTTCATATCAAATATGGATATAACACAAGTGTATTGACAGGAGATTTTGTTTTAGGATTAATCCTTGCCATTTCTTCACGATTAAACAATGCAAGAATTACAAAGGATTTAGCAACAACAGCTATGTTGATGAGTGAAGGTGAAATGATAGAAAGTAGATTAGAAACTAGCGAAGACGTTACTTTTGATGATTACCTTAAAGTGATTGAATACAAAACTGCTACTGCATTTGAAGTTGCTGCAAGAATAGGTGCAATAATTGCAAATGGTAGTGAAGAAGAGATAGAAGCACTTACAGAATATGGAAAAAACATAGGAATTGCATATCAGATAAGAGATGATTTACTAGACTGGAAGAATGAAGATAAATTATTTAATTTGTTGATCAAGAAAAGTTCTGATCCTAGAGACGTATTTAACAAAATGGAGGAGCTTTTAAAAGAATTTTCAGATAAAGCTAGAACTAGTTTAAGAAAAATTGCAGATAATAATGCAAAAATAAATTTAGATAATCTTATAAAATTTACAACATTTAAGGCATAACGCCTAAGCTAAATGTAGGAGTTGCAAATTCAACAAATTTAATTATCGGATCTGGATAAATGCCGAATCCTACCAAGAAGACAATAGAGAAGATCATAATTGCGATTATTGATTTTGGTTCTGATACTCGTTTTTCATTTTCTCCTTCAAAGTACATTTTTCTTGTGATCCAACCATAGTAAGCAAGTGATAAAGCACTGTTTAGAACTCCAGCTATTGCAAGCCAAGGTGCCCACCATATTGTAGTTCCTGCATCTAATGCACCGCCAAATAATACCAGTTTACTCCAAAATCCAGCAAGTGGAGGAACACCTGCTAAAGCAAATAAGGAAATTATCAACCCAAGTGCAGTAATAGGCATTCTTCTACCAAGTCCTTTGAGTTTATCGATATGAGTTACAGCAAGTGTGGTAATTATGCCAGTAACTGCAATGAAAGCCATTCCTTTCATTACTGCATGATTCAAAATGTGATAGAGGGAACCTTGTAAACCAAGTGAGCTGTAAGGAGATATTGCAAGTCCTATGAGAATATAGCCAGCATGAGCAATACTAGAATATGCCAACATTCTTGCAAGATTCTTTTGCATTATTGCTGCAATGTTACCAATAGTCATTGTCATTACTGCAATAACACCAAGAGCTAAAGTCCAATCTAGATTTAGCACTACCATTCCAAGAACTACGATTCTAATAGTTGCTGCAAATCCTGCTTTCTTTGTTCCAGCTGCAAGTAAAGTTGTAATGGTTGGTGGTGCACCCTCATAAGTATCAGGTAACCATTGATGGAATGGAACTAGTCCCATCTTAAATCCAAATCCTGCAATAAACATTCCAACAGATAATAATGCTAGTGGTAACAAGGAAGGATCAAGAGTTGCATAACCTTGAATAACTTCACCTATATTTGTCGAACCGGTTAAACCATAAGATAATGAAATTCCATAAACAATAATTGCAGATGATAATGCACCAAATAAGAAATATTTCAGAGCAGCTTCATTTGAGCTTGGATTCTTTTTCATAAATCCAGCCAGAACATATGTTGGAATACTCATTAGTTCCCAAGCAACAAATAACATTACTAGGTCAGTAGAGTATGCTACTAACACCATACCGATTGTAGAAAGTAGTATTAGAGAATAGTATACAGCAGGATAGTTCTTCTTTCGCATATAATTAAAGGAACCAACTGTAGTGAAGATTGCAACAATTAACATTGCAATGGCAAAGAATCCACCAAATGCATCATCTACAAGAACGTCTTCAGAAAACAGTGCAGATGGAAGTATATTTCCATTAACAAATTGATACGCAACGTATCCTATTGATACAATTAATGCAGCAAATGCAATAATGGCATAAAATGAGTTTGAACCCTTTTCTTTTCTTGCAATGCTGATGATAGGTAACAAAATTCCCACAGTACCAAGTATTGCGATTATTACCAATGGAGTTGAACTAATTTCTAACATTCCATCATACTCCTATATCAACAATATCAAGACTACAAATAGTAATCCAGCTCCAAATACGAATAGATATGACTGCGCTACACCAGTTTGAGTGCCTTGAACTACTTTAGCACTCCAACCAACTGCTTTTTGTAATCCACTATTCATTCCATAATCGATAGCAGTCTTTTCAAAATATCTGAATACTCCTCTTGAAAGCCATAATGGAGCCACTACAAAGCACCAGTAAATAATTGCATTAAGGTAAAATCGATTCAAAATAACTTTATGAATAGCATAAAAGAAAATATTTGAATTTACAAATTTAACTGGATCAACCCATCTGCCAATATAAAACACATATCCTAATCCAGTTCCAATTCCAAATGCAGCTAGTGATGCCGCTAATGCAACAGGATTAATTCCATCTAAGAACCCAGGCAGTATTGAATTTTCAATTTCATGATGTATAGAATGAATTCCAAATGATTCTTCAAGATATTCAGTAAATAATTCATGTAATCCTACTTCAAATGACAGACCGATTATACCTATAGCAATTGTAAGTACAGCTAGAATTCCATATGGCACCCACATAGATAATGGAGCTTCATGAATATGATGTCCTTCTTCTTCCATTTTTTGAATATGTTTACTCTTTGAACCATAGAATACTAATCCCAACATTCTAGTTGTGTAAAATGCAGTGATTATTGCAGTCAGTACAGCAATTGCAAATATTGGCATTGCCCATTCGTGTCCTGATGTATAAACGGCACCAAAAATAGAATCTTTACTCCAGAAACCAGTTGTGATAAATGGTGCGCCCATTAATCCAAGACCGGCAGCCCACATAAACGCATAAGTCTTTTTCATATGTTTTCGTAATCCACCCATATCTGTCATGAATCTTGAACCTACAACATGTAATAATGATCCTGCAGCCATGAATAATGAAGCCTTAAACATTGCATGAGAAATTAGATGGAAGAAACCTGCAGTAAATCCATTAACAAATTGTTCTGACAATCCAGCAATTCCGAGCACCATCATCATGTAACCAATTTGAGAACCGGTAGAATATGCAAGTACTTTTTTAATTTCAGAATTAACCATTCCCTGAAGTCCTAATAGAAGTGCAGTTGCAGCACCAACTAAGAGGATTATTTCAAAGAATTGATCTGCCAAAATTCCTGCAGCACTTAAAGCAAAAACTAGTGGCGCTAATCTCATCACTAGGAAAACACCTGCTTTTACCATAGTTGCAGCATGAATCAAAGCTGAGACAGCGGTTGGACCAGTCATTGCTTCTAACAACCATTCGTTAAGGGGGAATTGTGCAGATTTACCAATTGCGCCACCAAATAACAATACAAAAGCAGGAATTAAGAGACCTTGTGCAGACATTGATGTTGCCCAAGCTGTATCATGCATTAATTCTCTAAATCCAAATGTTCCAGCAAACAAGAATATCAAAAGCATACCAGCAATCATCATCACATCACCTACTTTTGTCATGATGAAAGCTTTCATTCCAGCATGAGTTGGAGAGTAATAATCTAAAAGTCCAAGAACAGTTCGTCCTTCAGTTCCAACATGGTCTTTCTTTTTATCACGATACCAAAAGCTGATCAATGCATATGATGCAAGTCCTACACCTTCCCAACCAAAGAAGACTTGTAGTAAATTATCAGATAATACAATTAACTGCATTGAACCAATAAAGAACATCATCCAGAACCAAAATCGTGTAATTGATTTATCGCCTTTCATGTATCCTGTGCTGTAAATCATAATGAGAAATGAAATCCATGCAACTACATTTGCCATAATTATTGAAAGAGGATCAGCTAATACGCCAGCTTTCAGACCAATTGAACTAATCCATGAAATTTGATCATGAACTTCATGTGCTTCTAATGCCATTGGCAATAGAGATGCTGCAGATAGTGCACTCATCAAAGCAAAACCTACTGCAACATAACCAGTTGAGCGTTTGGATATTTTTCCAACTCCTGGCATGATTAAAGCTGCAATGAAAGGTAGAATCCAAATCAACCATGCACTTGATGCACCTACTTCAAATGGTAAACCGAATGCTTCAGTAGCCATATACTAAACCCCCAACACTCCATTCATGTACGGAATTATTTGATTAAAGAAAATGTCCGGATAAATTCCTAGAACAATAGTAAAACCTGCAAGTACCATCATTGGTGCAGTCATATACCAACTTCCTTCTTTTACTTTCTCAAGATGTTCTGGAAGCTTTCCAAAGAATACACGTTTGAGCATCCAAAGCATATAGGACATTGTTAATGCAGTTGCAACTAGACCCAAGCCAAATGTAACTGCTCTAACTGTCGATCCCTCTTCAATCGCAGTTTCTAATGCTCCGAAAAATAAAGTCCATTCACCCATAAAGCCACTAGTTGGAGGAACCCCCATGATCGTCAATGCGCCAATCATTGCACATACTGCAGTAATTGGCATCTTTCCAGCTAAACCACCTAGTTGAGAAATATTTCTTGTACCAACTTTAACAATTATTATTCCAGCCATCATGAAGAGAATTCCTTTACCAAGTGCATGTGTAACATACATCATTTCAGCACCAGATAATCCAAGTGCAGACATTGAACCGATTCCAAATAGAATGTAACCCATTTGACTTATACTAGAATATGCAAGTAGTCGTTTGATATCGTCTTGCATTAAAGCCATTGCACCGCCATAAATCATTGTAACAAGTCCCCATATGTGGAACCAAATTGAAAGTTCAGCAAATGTATTTGGTAAAAATTCTACAATCAATCTGAAAAGACCATATGCACCGATACCAATCATAGCAGGAGATAGTAATGCACTAATTGGGGTTGGTGCAGAACCGTGGACCCAAGGGAGCCAAATATGGAACATGAATACTGCTAATTTGACTCCAAGACCAATTGAAATAGCAATAGCTGAAAGTAACAAAATATCATGTGGAATTTTTGATTCATCAATATCTGCAAAATCAAAACTTCCAACAGTAAGACCAATCATCAAAAATCCTAATAATAGAACAACTGCACCTGCATGTGTCCAAAATAAGAACATTAAACCAATTTTTCTTCTAGGACCAGCACCCCAAAGAGCAACCAAAAAGAAACCAGGAATCAACATAATCTCAAAGAACACATAAAATTCAATTAGATTTGTAGCAAGAACAGTTCCAAGCATTCCCATTGCAAAAACAAGATAAAGTGCAAAGTAAAGTCCAGATTTTGCATTAACATAGTTTGAAAGAGAAGAGGATTCAACTACTTCAGAATGTCCGCTAGTTGTTGATGTGATTTCATGTTGCTCTTCCTCAAATTGTTCATGAAATCTATGAATCATGTATGGTTTTGAGTAAAGTGCTAAGATTGTACTAAGTACGTAAATTATAATAGCAAACGGTGATGCTAAACCATCCAACAAGAAACCAAATTCACCAAATTGTTCTGTCCATGGATAATGTTCTTCTGTAGTACCACTTAATGCAGCTAAAATTACTAATACAGTTGTATAAAGCAAAAGTCCAAATGTAAACCACATTGCAGGAGTAGGACCAAGTTTTCTTCCAATAATATATGCTACCGGAGATAATAACAATGGCAAGAAAACTGCCTGTAATAGTGCATATTCCATTATCCTTTCAAACTCCTAAAGTCTGCAATGTCAATATTCTGGTACATACGATATGCAACAATAATTAATGAAAGTCCTACAGCAACTTCGGCAGCAGCAATTGCAATTGAAAATAAAGCTAATGTTTGACCACCGCTGTGAGGTAAGAATCGTCCAAATGCTACCAAGTTAAGATTTGCAGCATTGATAATTATTTCAACTGCAAATAACATTCGGATTGCATTTCTTTTAACAGATAATCCGTAAATTCCAATGCCCAACAAGGCAATAGATACTAGAACAAAATCAATCAGTTCGTTGCTCATTTTGAATATCCTCTCTTCTTGCTAAAACTAGTGCACCAGTAACTGAACCAGCTAATATTAGTCCCATTAAAATTAAAGCTGGCCAATAATATGTTAAAAAGTCTGCACCAATATTTCTAAAATCAACTGCAGGTTCATTAGTGGTTATTGATTTGATACCAGAATCCATTATAACAGAACCTAATGCAACCATAAAAATTAACATCAATGCAATACCAGCAAATTTTCTTCGTTTATCTTCTATTTTCTTAAAGATTAATTCTCTTTTTACCAACATCACAGTAAATAAAATTAAAACAGCAATTGAACCTACATAAACTGCTAGTTGAAACATTGCAACAAAAGGCGAATCTAAGAGTAAAAAGAATCCAGCAATTCCACCAAGTGTTCCCATTAATGCAATTGAACCGTAAATTAATGATCTCATTTCTAATGCAGCAATTGCGGAACCAATCGTAATTACAGATAATGCAAGAAATACAGCATCAGCCATGAGTCGCACCTCTATCAGTAATTTGTATTGATGAATCTTGAGAAACATATGGTTTTACTTGAAGTTGAGCAGGCGTGTAAATCAAACCTTCTTTACTAAACGAAGAAAGCTCATAATCATTTGTCATATACAATGCATAAAATGGACATGCATCAACACATAATCCACAAAAGACACATTTACCATAATCAATTTGTGGCATGATAGCTTTTTTATTTTGTTTGTGCTCTTCTGGAACTTTTACCATCGCTATTGCTTCTGCTACACCTTCACATGCAATGGAACATAATTGACAACCAGTGCAATGATCATGAAATAGCATATGACGTCCTTTATAGCCAGCAATTCCAACACCTGTTGATGGATCAAATTGATAACCATCTCCAACAAATTTTAGTTTCTCTTCAGGATATCGTAATGTAAATCGTTTAATGGCCAGATGCTTAATTCCTGAATTTAATGCCTTGATAATTCCAGTTGCAGTATTCATTACAATATTCCTCCAGGTCCCAAGACTCCAGCGTACAACAATCCGAGTGCTATAAAGATGTTAACGAATGCTAATCCAATTAGTTTGTACCAACCTAGACTCAATAACATATCAATTCTAATTCGTGGGAAAACTCCTCGTGGTAATAGAATGAAAAATATCACCCCTACTGTTTTAATTACAAACCATACAACACCATTAAGCATCTCCTGAGAAAATACTGGCAATCCAGGAATTTTAGCAGTGATTGGACCCATCACTATTCCATCAGTAATAATTTCTTCAGGAAATGGAGGCCATATCATTGGTCCAGTCCATCCACCAAGAAACAAAACAACAAACAAAGCTGCAAATGCATAAAGTTTCAGATAGGTTCCTAATTGAACAAGACCGTAGATCATTCCAGAAAATTCTGTTAACCAACCAGCAACAATTTCACTTTCTGCTTCAGGTAAATCAAAAGGAATTCTTTCTAATTCAGCTAATATTGTAATAAAGAAAATAATTGCTCCTATTGGTAAGAAAATAATCCATGGAAAATTAGTCTGACTTTCAACTATTTCAGAAAGATTCAGTGTTCCAGTGAGAATTACTACACCTAATAATGAAAGAATCAATGGAATTTCAAATGACACCATTTGATGCAATGCTCTTATCCCACCAATGAATGGGAATTTACTATTTGAAGACCATGCAGAAAGAATTGTGATAATTGGAAAGAATCCAATGATTGCAAACACAGCTAACAATCCGACATCAACATCTGCAACTACCCAACCTGGTGCAACTGGAATTAATGCAACAAATGCAGCTGCAGTTGCAACAAATATCACCGGTGCAGCCCAGAAAATGGGTTTGTCTGCTTTTGCAGGAATAATAATTTCTTTTGATATTAGCTTAAGTCCATCTCCCATTAATTGTAAAATTCCTTCAACCTTACCACAATAGAAAGGACCAACACGTAATTGCAACTTTGCCAACATTTTTCTTTCTACAAAGATAGTTCCGGCTGCAATTAATGCTGCAAAACCAAATCCTGGAAATGCTGCAATTCTAAACAAATCAGTATTCATAAACGCTTTTAGAATTGGAAGAGTTCTAGAAGGATCTGCCAGCCATGTTAATGCAAGAAATGGTGTAAGTAATTTGCCATCAATAACTGGCATTTCAATATAGAATAATACAATCTGTACTGCAGGAATTCCAACTAATGTAAAAATAAGTAAGATCCAGAATAGATTATCTAAAATAGATTTTACAAATTCGCTAAACTTGAAATTTGGTGCAATGACAGACATTTATCGATCTGCCTCCACAGGCCAGTAATTAAGACTCCAATAAACAGATGGCATGTTACCAAGTTTTTCGCCTTTGAGAAGATATGGTAATGCAATCAAATTTCTAAATGAACCAACACTCATCTTTACGCGATAAGGTTCAGGTTTTGCATCTGATACGATATAACATCCTAAAGAACCTCTACCAGATTCTACACGTTTGTATACGGAATCAAGTCCTTTACCTTTTGGATTTGGTTTTAGTTTAACTCTAACAGAACCGGATTTTGGCATTTTTTGTAATGCTTGCCGAATGATTGCACAACTTTCCAACATATCAAGCCACGGGACTTTAGATCTTGCATAAGAATCCCCTTCTTTCATAACATTAGTATGAACATCTAATTCTTCATAGACATCGTATGGTTCTTTCTTTCTAAGATCATAATCAACACCGCTTGCACGAAGTACTGAACCAGTTGTTCCAAGTCTAATTGCGTCCTGTCTTGATAAAATACCAGTGTCTTTTGTTCTTGCAATTAAAATTGGATTGTCATAAAATATTGCAGCATATTCTTTGATACGTTTTTCAAAATAGTTTACTTGACGTAAACAAACATCTTCAAAGTTTGGTGGTAAATCATTTCTAACTCCCCCAGGTACAAAATGTGCATGTGTAACTCGTGCACCAGTCATTTTTTCCATTAGATCAATTAAGAGTTCACGATCACCAGCAGGCCACATAAACATTGTAGAATGTCCTAAGAAAATTCCATAGATTGCAAGCCAATACATTGTATAGATACAGCGGTTAAGCTCGGATGCAATTACTCGAATATATTTAGCTCGTTCTGGTACTTCAATACCTAATATTTCTTCAACTCCTAAAACATATGGATACAGTACATTACACGAATCATGAATTACTGGTCTTTCTAAATGAGGAATATTTGTGATATAGTTTCTATATTCAGCCATCTTTTCTTCACCACGATGAACATATCCTGGATCGGGATCACATGCAACAATAAAGTCACCATCTATTTGTACAATAATTCTCATGTGACCAGAACCTGGGTGTTGTGGTCCAACATTTAGAGTCATGATTCTCTCGTCTACTTTTTGGAGTGCAAGTCCTGGCGGTAATTCTGGATTCATATCTATCTTCCTTTAATTGCAAAGTCCTTTCTTAGAGGTGGTAAATCTGCCCAATCTTCTGGTAAGAGTAATCGTCTATTATCGGGATGACCTTGAAAGTAAACCCCAAACATTTCAAAAATCTCTCGCTCATGAAATTCTACACTATAAAATATTTCTCTAAGACTGGGAAGTTTTGTTGAATCATTTCCAGGAATTGGGTTTTCTTCTCTTTGTGCTCTAGTTGTCAATACAAGAATTTGTCTTGAAAGAGAAGGATCAGTATAGGAACCTAAATGATATACTACCTCAATTTCTTTATCTTGAGGGTAATCTACACCAGAAACAGATTCAGCATGATCAAAGTTAAGAACGTCTCTTAAAAATTCTGCCACTTCTTTGATATCATCTCTACCAACATCAATTCTAACTCTATCAGGTTTTACAAAGGCTACTTTAGTTTTAGAGCCAAATTTTTCAGTAATTTTATCTGCAATGCCTTTTTCAAATTTTGGTAACTCAATTTCTTTGGCTGGTGGAGTTGCTTTAGATGCAGGTTCTACATCAGATGTAGTTTCAATTTGTTCATTTTCAGAATCAGAACTCATTATACATACTTCCTGGCCTTCATTCTCTTAATTTTTTCTTGTAACAGCATACATCCTTGAATAAGAGTTTCAGGTCTAGGTGGACAACCTGGAACATAAACATCTACTGGTAAAACACCATCAATACCTGGAAGCACATTGTATGAATCAAAATACAAACCACCAGTAATTGCACATGCACCCATTGCAATAACATATTTTGGTTCTGGCATTTGATCATAAACTAATCTTAATCGTGGTGCCATTTTTCTTGTTATAGTTCCTTGAACTACAATTAGATCACATTGTCTAAGTGAACCAAATGCTTCAATGATACCAAATCTTTCAACATCATATCTTGGACTTGATGCAGCCCCAAATTCGACACTACAACATGCTGTTTCAATATGAACAGGCCAAAGCGACCAGATTCGTCCCCAATTGATTGCATAGCCTAATGGTTTATCAATTGCTTTTTCTAAGATGTCTCCTAGTTTACCAACAAAGACATTTGCATTTTGTGGTGTAATTAGATCTTTTATCAAATTAATCCTCCATTACCATAATTTTGATTTGTATAAAAAACTACCATATGTCTCGTCTCCCTGACTGATGTAATGCAAATGCCATTGCTGCAAACATAATTCCTAAGAAACCAATAATTGGCAAAGTAGCAGATTTTGGCAGGTCTAAAAGTGAACTTCCCCATGCATACAAGAAAATCGCCATAACATCAAAAACAACAAACATCAAAATGTAAGCATAATACTGCATCATAAAATGAGTTCTTCCTTCGCCTGATGGAACTTGTCCACATTCCATTGGCAAAAATTTAACAGGGTTACTTCTTTTTCTTGGAGAAATCATTCTAGAAATTACAAGTGCAGGTGCCATAGCAACTACAGCAAATCCGAACATCAATACTATGGTACTATAATTGCCAGCTAATTCCCCGACCAATTTAGCTTTGAACCCAAGTTTTTGTATAAAAAGGTATGCACTTTTTTAATTTAAATTTTAGAAATCATTTTTTGAGTAAAGTACTAAATAGGATAACCAATTAATGCGATCATGGCATTAAATGTTGGAGATATTGCTCCTAAATTCGAACTTCCAGACATAGATCTTAAAATGAGAACTCTTGATGAATTTAAAGGTAAAAAGATCGTTCTGACATTTATCGTTGCAGCAAGTTCTCCTGTTTGTGAAAATGAATTGTGTAACTTTAGAGATTCATGGAGTGAAATTTCAAATTTAGGAGCTCAGATAGTTGCAATAAGTAATGATGGTCCATTTGCAAATAAAGCGTTTGTTCAAAAAAATAACTTTAATTTTCCATTATTAGCGGACTACAATAGTAAAACAATTAGGGATTATGACGTTTTAATGCCACATCTATTACACATCAAAGATTACAATGCTGCAAAGCGTTCAGTATTCATAATAATGGAAGATGGAAAAATTGGATACAAATGGGTATCAGAAGATCCATTAAAAGAACCCAATTACGATGAAATTAAAAAATTCTTAAATTAAATTAGAAAATTTCTTATTCTATTTCTGCAACAATATCACTTTTAGCTACAGTTCCACCAATTTTGACTTTGATTGATTTGATTGATCCGTTTTTGTGAGATTTTATAGCAACTTGCATTTTCATAGATTCTAATGTACAAATAACATCTCCCTGTTTTACTGAATCACCTTCTTGAACAGCAATAGAAACAACCTTTCCTGGAATTTGACTCTTCAATGTCAATTGAGAATCAGAAGCTGCACTTCCTCCTGAATGTTTGTATACAATTTTATCAAGATCAGTGTGCATGTTAATTATAATTGGCACATTGTCAATAATGATATTCATTTCATTTGTTGAATTCTCCAGATATTTTGCTCGGTGGTATTTTTGATCTAATACAAATTCAATTCCTTTGGAATCCATTTTTAGAATTTTTATTTGATGCTTATTATCATTGATTTTAATTACATATTCGTTATTACCAAGGTTCTCGATAATTTCACCGTCAAATCTTTTTTCAATATCTTTTATTTTATAATCCATTCAGAATCAACTCAATTTATTTTTCCAATTAGAATTGTTGCTAGTAGAATTTTCTACTCTACTTTTATAATATTCAGAATAAACTATAGCAGCTGCTAATGCAGCGTCACTTTTTTCAATTTTTTCATTTTTCAAATCTTCTTTTAATCTATCAATAATCTTATAACGATTTAAAAAGTCCGTGGAAAGATTTCCACTTTTATATTCATCAGTATTTAGAATTGTTTTGTAAAGCGGGATTGATGTCTCAACACCTTGAATGTAAAAATCATTTAATGCGTTAAGCATTCGAGTTCTTGATTCCTCAAATGTTTGACCCCATGTACAAAGTTTAGCCATCAAAGAATCATAAAATGGAGAAACTGTACAACCAGGATAAAGATATGTATCGCATCTAACACTTGGGCCAGATGGAATAATAACATCAGGAACCGGTCCCGTAGAAGGAGCAAAATCTAAAAATGTATCTTCAGCATTTATTCTACATTCAATAGCATATCCATTCATTTTGAGATCTTTTTGTTTGAATGGAAGCGGTTCACCATTAGCAATATCTATTTGAAGTTTAACAAAATCTAATCCAGAAACTAATTCAGAAATAGGATGCTCAACTTGCAATCTAGCATTAATTTCTATAAAATAAAACTCCCCATTATCAGCGCGTAAAAATTCAGCTGTACCTAAATTAGTATAATCAACTGCTTCAGATGCTTTAACTACTAGTTCACCAATTCTATCTCTTGTTTTTTGATCAACTACGGGGGAAGGTGTTTGCTCAATAAGTTTTTGATTACGTCTTTGAATTGAACATTCTCTTTCAAATATATGGACTGCATTACCATGTTTGTCTCTTGCCATTTGGTATTCAATATGTCTAGTTTTTTGAAGAAATTTTTCAACAATGATTGCAGATTTTCCTACTGCTGAGATAGATTCGCTAGTAACTGTTTCAAAACCTTCTCGTAATTCTTTATCATTATTTACTAATCTAATTCCACGACCGCCACCACCAAAAACAGATTTTAGTAATACAGGATATGAAATGTCATTAGCAATTTTTAATGCTTCTTCAACATCTTTAACAAGACCTGGACTTCCTGGAACAGTTGGAACTTTTGCCTTTAGCATAGCCGATTTACATTGCATCTTGTCACCACAAAGATCCATGGATGCAGCAGAGGGTCCAATAAAATTAATTTTATTTTTTTCACATTTACTTGCAAAATCAGAATTTTCCGAAAGAAACCCGTAACCAGGATGTATTGCATCCGCTCCAGAAGATAAAATTGTATCAATTATTTTTTCTTGATTTAGATAAGATTTTGATGGTGCAGCTTCACCGATATGATAAGCCTCTGTAGCTTGCTTAACATGTAAAGAATTGTAATCCTCATCAGAATATACAGCAACAGTTTTGATTCCAAGTATCTTACATGTCTTGATTACACGTAAAGCGATTTCTCCCCTATTTGCGATAAGAACTTTTTCAATCATATTAATCACAAATTGATATTTCCATGTTTTCTTGGAAGATGTTTTGCTCTTTTGTTTGCAAGCATTTCTAATGCTTTGATCAACATTGGACGAGTTTCAGCTGGATCAATTACATTATCAATAGTTCCATGTGACGCAGCAACATATGGATTTTCAAATTTTTCTGAAAATTCACTGATTAGTTGTTTTTTAAGGGATTCGGGATCTTTAGCACTCGATAGTTCTTTTCTATACATAATTTTAACAGCCGCTTCACCTCCCAAGACTGCGCATCGTGCAGTTGGCCATGCATAATTCACATCAGTTCTTAGATTTTTACTTCCCATAGCTATGTAGGCACCACCATATGCTTTTCCAATTACAAGAGTAATTCTTGGAACTGTGGCCTCACAATAAGCATAAAGAAGTTTACTACCATGTCTGATGATACCATTATGCTCTTGATTAGAACCTGGCATGTAACCAGGTGTATCAACAAATGTAATTATAGGAATATTGAATGCGTCACAAAATCGAATGAATCTAGCTGCTTTGTTTGATGAATCAATATCAAGTGCACCTGCAAGATGCATTGGTTGATTGGCAACAATACCGACAACTTTACCGTTTAGTCTACCATAACCAACAACAACATTTGGTGCAAATAATTCGTGAATTTCAAAAAATTCATGATTGTCAACAACAGAGTTAATGATTTCTTTCATATCATATGGTTGTAAAGGATTATCAGGAATGATATTGATTAAATTGTGATCAAGTCTATTTGGATCATCATCAGTCTTTATTTTTGGCGGTTCTTCAGTATTATTTTGTGGAAGATATGAGATTAATTTTTTTATATAATCCATGCATTCGTATTCATTCTTTGCAACAAAATGAGCTACCCCACTTTTTACTCCATGTGTCATTGCACCACCTAAATCATCAAATGAGATTTCTTCACCAAGGACAGTCTTTACTACATCAGGTCCAGTAACAAACATTGTTCCTACTTTATCAACCATAATAACAAAATCAGTCATTGCTGGAGAATAAACAGAACCACCTGCAGACGGACCAATACTTGCAGTAATTTGTGGAATAACTCCAGAAGCTAATTGATTATGATAAAAGATATCAGCAAACCCATCTAAACTCATAATACCTTCTTGAATTCTTGCTCCTCCTGAATCCATAATTCCAATTATTGGACAACCAGTAGTTGTTGCATGATCCATTAGTTTGGTAATTTTTTTTGCTCCCATTTGACTTAATGTACCACCAAGTACAGTGAAATCGTAAGCAAAAACAAAGATCTGTCTACCGTTAACTGTTCCATAACCACCAACAACTCCATCAGTGAAGAATTTTTTGCTCTGCATGTCATATTCATAATAATGATGAGTTACGAGTGGATCAATCTCAGTAAAAGTACCTACGTCTAATAAGAGATTAATTCTATCTCTAGCTGTTAATTTTCCTTTATCGTGCTGATCTTTGATTTTATCCTGTCCTCCACCTTGTATTGATATTTTATTTATCTTAGAGTATTCATCGATTTTTTCAAAGTGCATCTGATATAGATGAAAAGAAATCTTACTATATTAATTTAGTTTTATTTTTTGGTGTTATATCGGGCATTTAGTATTTTTAAGAGAATATCAACAGGTGGATTTTAAACCAAATACAATCTATAAATTCAAATTTAAGAGTAAAAATTTCTTTTTTACAGATTTTTGATAAGAATCGAAGGAATTTTTCTCTTCGCTACATTTTTTGCAAATACATAGCTGTGATACCTTTTGAATATTGCAAATATCTTGAAATTCGCATTGTAAGCAACCAGCAGAACCGCTGCAAACAATACATGTTAGTTCGTTAATTTGAGCACACTTTTCATGTTTTACACCTAGTCCTTTTGCCCATAATCCAATTTCATTTACTTCAATTTTTTCGTTACAGACAATACATGTACCAGGAAACTTCATAGGTATTTTTCTCCAACTCATTTGATTAATTCAATCTCCTTTTCTATTATATCACCAAAAGTTTCTTCTATGTCTAAACTTAGTTTTTTATTTTTTATACAAACTAATACGTATGGTAAACATATTGTTACAAAAGCACTAGAAGAAAGATGTAATGATTTTGCCATGAGAGAAGATAATGACTTAATTTTTTTTCCATCCCATCTAATCCGATTTAGAAGGGGCCATGAAAGATTGTATTGCGAATATCTAATTCGTTCATCATTTAGATATAATCGAATCAAAATTTCATTTAAATAACGTAATAATCTCCAATTTTGAGTTTTCATAATTTTTCCATAAAGCATATCGGCTTCAGAAATAATTTCTAATAGTTTTGCAAGTGTATGGTTATCTAAATTACTTGTAACAATACTGGAGTAAAATGCATCTATTTTTAATCTTGGGTCAATTTGCATAGAATACAAAACTCCTCTAGCTTCATCAAATGAATTAGCTTTAAAAAATGCATTAATTCCATCTTCTACATTAATATTTTCAAATGATTTTTCTGTTTGGGGATTAAATCCAGTTACTAGAGATTGTGTCAAATTAATCATAGAACGAATATCACCTCGAGATCTATCAATTACTTTTATTATAGAACCAGGACTAAGTGTTACATTTTCTTTTTTTAAAATATTTTCAAGATAAATTTTCAAAAGACGAGGGGGAATTGGTTTGAAAGATATAGTCTTAACAACTTTTTTGATACTTTTCATTTTATCAGATGTATCAGAATTTGCAGCCAATATTATTGGTACAGTGGGTTCCTTTAAAATCTCAATTAGTGCTTCTGCTCCACCATAATCACCTCGTCCATGAATACCATCAACTTCATCAATGAAGATCATAGGTAAGCCCAATATGCTGACATTGCCTAGTACAGGTGAAAGTATTTCATTAATTCTAGATTTACTTCGTACATCACTTGCATTCAATCCAACCATATCAAACTGAAATTGTTTTGCTGTAAGATATGCAATAGTTGTTTTGCCAATTCCAGGAGGACCAACTAACAAAAGTGGTTTTGTACCTTTTTTCCATTTAGTGAACCACTCAATTATGGAAGATCTTGATTCTTCATTACCAATCATATCAGAAATATTCTGAGGTCTATATTTTTCAGACCACATCAATTTAATCACTTAGGGAGTTTAGATTCAAACTCTGACCATTTGTTTGCTTTTTGTAATTGATTATACCAGTATTGATTATAATGCTCAACAGTCAAAAACAAAAATTCTAAAAATTCAGTATGAGAAAATTCTTCTGGTAGTAACTTGAGTGCTAATCTGGCATCCTGAAGATACAAATTGCTTTTTTCCAAGGTTAATTCAAATCCAGTTTTAACATCATTAGACAATAGTGTGTAATATAATGGCCAAGAGGGAATTTTTACAAATCCATTTTTGATCGAGTCTTCAATTTCATTTCCACAGCCAACACCTTCAGCAGCTCTTGCCATTCCAAGATAGAAAATTTCACCAAGAGGTCTTTCAGCTAGTGCCATATTCTTTCCAGCTGTACCCATAACGGCGCGATATTTTTTATACGATAAAGTCATTTCTTCTTCTGTAATCATGGTTGGTTTTGATTTTAATTTCTCATCAAGATATTGACCAATTCTAGCATCTTTGAAACCCTCCTCAAATTCTTTTAGAACTTGATCACCACCTTTAGAAATTTTATTTCGAGCTAATTTTAAAATATATGGATTCATTAATTTGTAATCATCTAAATATTCTAAATCTTCATCTTTGTCTACAATTCTATCCATTGGTTCACTTAGATCAATGGCTAAGATATGACCTTCAACAATATCTTGTCTAAGTTGAGGATTACTTGTTCCAGTGTAATTAGAAGCTCCATCAAATAAGGCATTAAATACTGGAAAAGTCATTTTTACAAAATTAGAATTTAAGATACGAAGCACTCTATCTTTAATTATATCAGGATTTTCTAATTTGGTTTTTATAGCATTAATTTCTGATGATTGAAGAATAATTTCTGTAGAGCCAACTTCATTTCCAAATGCTTGTTGTGTTGTGTTTGGAGAAAGGTCTGACTTGATTTCATGTAATAGGTCTCTGGCAAATCTGTCTGCAAAATTTGGAAATTCATTTTCTGTTTCTTCTTTATACTGAGTAAATAGCTTGTAACCTTTTGATTTGAATAATCCTTGTTTCATAATTTGTTTTCCAGGCTTTGTACTCATCAAAGATTCTTTACTTACAACAGATTGATCCTTTCCACTCACACACGTTAAGCTACTTTATTGTTATTTATGCTTTCAATACTAAAAATTTCTTTCACTTAAATTACGAGAAAAGAAAATAATAGTAATGGAAGTAATTGAAATTCTTCGTAATGTTTCAAAAATGATTTATGAAAATGTTAAAGATTTGGCAGGTACAGATAACGCCGCAGGAAATTTTGGTGTTGGTGCAGGAGGAGATATTTCTCGCAATATCGACATTATTGCTGAAAAAACAGTCTTAGATTATCTTAAAGAAATTAAATTTGACTGTATTGTATTAGGCGAAGAATGTGGCAGAGTAGAATTATCGGATAATCCTAAAGGGTTTATCATTATGGATGCAATTGATGGTTCTGCTAACGCTGTAAGAGGAGTTCCATTTTTTTGTAGTTCGTTAGCATTTGCAACCGAAGATAGGTTAAGTTCCATTACGGATGGGGTAATAACAAATCTATCAAATGGAGATATGTATTGGGCATCTAAAGACAAGGGTGCATTTATGAATGAATTAAAAATCAAAGTTCATGATAAAGACCCAATTTACAAGATTATCGGAGTAAATACTTCTGGAGCTACATCTGAATTAATGGAACGATTGCAACCAATATTTGAGAAGCATAATCACATCAGACATTTTGGAGCAAATGCATTAGAAATGGCTTTTTTTGCAAGAGGGTTAATGGATGTTTTTATTGATTTAAGAGAGAAAATTAGAATTCAAGACATTGCAGCAGGATACATAATAGTAAAGGAAGCAGGAGGCTTACTTTTGGATGCTAATTTGAATCCACTTGATGCAGATCTTAGTTACAAAACAAGAATATCATTTATTGCAGCAGCAAATCAAAAAATTATTGATGATGTCATTTTACAAATTAAAAAATAAAATTTTGTAAATATATAATAAATTAAAAACATGAAATTAGCATCATAAAAATTAAATAAATTAACAATAAAAAAATTTTAATTTTTTATCCGTACGATTCATACTTTATTTCATAACTTCCATCTTTACGTTTTTCTTCTTTTGTTACAAATCCTTTTGGTCCCAAGTATTCAATAACCCCATCAATTGTACCTTGATAACCACAAATGTAGACTTTAGTATTTGCAGTAGTAATTTCTTCACCAACCATTTCTTCTAATGGTGAAACACCGTTTTTATTGGGTTTGAAAAAGGATTCTACTCTTCCAACATGACCTGCCCATGATCTATTGAAAAATTCTTTTGGTCTGCTAATTGCTGCTCTATATCTAAAATTCCATTGATCTTTTCCTCTTTCAATACTTTCATTTTCATAATTTGTTAGCAATTCTTTGTAACTTAACTCATCAACATAACTTGCACCATGTAAAACAATTATCTCTCGTTTGTCTCCAGTATCATGTAGATGTTTAGCAAAAGCAATGAATGGTGCAAGACCTGTTCCGCCACCTACACAAACAATTCTTCTATTATCAGGTTGACCATTTGGTAATTTATCATCAATTAGTAAAGCATTACCAGTAGGGTCACCCAAATATACTTCATCGCCAACATTTGCATAAAATAATTCAGTAGTAACACGACCTGGTAAAGGTTTTCTTACCCATCTAATTACAAATTCAAAATAATCTCGATTTTCAGGATGGGATGCAATAGAGTATGCTCTTCGAACAACCTTTTGCTCTGATGGTATAGGTAGTCCGATAGTAAGAAATTGGCCCGTAGTGTATTTTGGCATTCCGTCATTTGGAACTAGACGAATTACAACTAGATCTTCTTTAAGTAATTGCATGTAAGTAATCTTAGCTTTATGTTCTACTACCATACAGAATAATTTTCGTTACTTTGGATAAATGTATTTCTGTCTAACTTAGATGCTAGATAAAAATGGTAAGAGATCAAATATTCATATAAAATAATATCACAGATTTAGCGAAATTATAGCAAAATTAGTGGATTCGTAGTTTTATGAATGAAGATTTTCTTTTGATATTTATATCCAGTTAATAGACTCAGGACATGGCTAAACTAAAATGCAGTGATTACGGTTTTGAGTGTGAATTTGTATCAGAAGGCGAAATAGAACAAGTGATAGATGAATTTGGAAAACATACTGAAGACATACATGGAATAGATTATTCAAAAGAAGCTCTAATGCAATTTATCCTTAGAAAAAAATAACAATAGAGATTAGTAATTATTAATTTTCCATTAAATGAATTAAGATTATACAGTAATGTGCTTCATTGTAGCTTCTAGAATGGGTATTTCTTTTTCAATAATTTTTTCTACAGCAGGAATCATTCCAATTCGAGACTTAACATTTTCTTCATATATTTCAGCAATTTGATCTCTAAATAATAATTTAATTCCAGGTAATGCAGTTATTCCTTCATCAACTGTTCTTGGATCTGATAAATCTAAAATCAAGGTACCTTTCTTTTTTTCTTCCATTACTAATTTTAGCCTATCAAAAGTAATTAAGAAATAATCAGCAGTAGTTGCAACAAAAACAATATCATATTTATCAAATCCTGCTAAAACTTCTTCAAATGCAATTGGTTTACCCCCCAAAATTTTAGAAAATCCAGTTGAACGTTCAATTGTTTTACTTGTAACATCAAACGCAAATCCTTTTTTATTTAGAGTTTTAGCGACCCTAGCAGCAGATTCTCCTGTACCAATTAGAAGAATACGTTTCTTAGCATCTAAGCCTGCTTTTTCGTCTACAATCTTCACAGAAACATCGCCTAAAGATATGACGTTTTTACTAATACCAGTAGTTTCTCTAATTCTTGATGCGATACGAATAATATTTTCAAATAATTTATTCAAAATATCTCCTGAGACATTAATTTCCTTTGCATGTGAAAGTGCAGATTTAATTTCATTCAATATTTCTTCTTTACCAATTACAACTGATTCCAAACCACACGCCAGCCTCAACAAATTAAGATAGACGTCAGTACCTTTGTAAACTTCAAGTGTTTGATCAAAATGATCAATATCAATTTGCTCAAGTTCAGATAGAGACTCCCATGTTTCTTTAATTTGATTTAAAACTAATGCTTTTCCTTCAACTCTCCTTCCGTCAGGAGTATCACCTGTTTCCAAATTACTTACTGTAAATATTTCAACTCTACTAGCAGTTTGAATTATTATACATTCTGCAACACCGGGAATTTTCTTAAAAGTTTCACATGCAACTTTAAGATCATTAAATCTAAATCTCGCTAAGGAGTGAAGTGGTACATTTTTGAAAGTTACTCTTGCATTAATAATATCAAAGTTAATTTCGCTCAATTCATCACCATTTATTCTCTAAGTTTATTCCTTCCACCTTTTGCAGTACGGAAAACATTCATACCAATATAGTAATTCTCATAAATAGATTCTAAATATGCAAGTTCTTGTTGTGTTATGATAATATCTTTTTGAGATGCATTTGGATCATTTTTTAATTTCTTAAGTTTTTGTTTGGTTTCTTCCAAGAAGTTTCCTACTCCTGATTCATAATTCGACATTCCACCAAACTCTGGACTTAGTACATGTTGTGGAATGTATTTTGGTGTGTTATCGGTTGGAATTTCCACTTTTCTTGTAAGTTCATCTTGTTCTTCAGATGAAAGAATAGGTCTTGGGAATCTATCTTTTTTTGCTAAGAAAAATTCAGGTTCTCCCATTTCTCTTCTAAAAATTTCTTCACCTTTTCGTTGATTAGTAAATGTTGGAGCTTTTGTTGTTGTTGCTTTTACTTCAGCTGCAATTGCTTTGTATTCTTCTTCTGCGGCTGCTTCTGCTGCAGCTTTAGCTGCTTCTGCTTTTGCAATTGCTTCTTTTGCAGCTTTTTCTGCTTCTGCTGCTGCTTTGGCTGCTGCAGCTGCCTTTGCAGCTGCTTGAGCTGCTACTTTAGCTTCGTCAGCTGTTTTAGTTCCTTCTGATGCCGGAGCTGTTTTTTTTACTTTATCTACAGGTTTTGCAGTTTCTTCTGTAGATATCTTATCAGATGTTACATCATTGACAGTTGTTGTTTCTATCTTAGATTCATCATTCTCTTCAGACATCAAATTTTACTAAAATTGCCTGAATTTTAATATTCTTGTAAGTGAAATATTGAGAAATTATCTCATAGCGAAATTAACAGATTATAAGAGAATTGAACAAGTAGAAATTTTTTCTTGATTATTCTTAATTTTATATAAAAATATGATATTTAGAGCGATCACATCATAATGAAATATACAATATAATCATTTTAAGATAAATGGCGCCCTCGGCGGGATTTGAACACGCGTCTCAACCGTGACAGGGTCGAATTCTAGACCGGACTATACTACAAGGGCCCGAATTGTTTCAAACAAATTGCCTGATTAAAAGTTTCTGCAATAGAAAAAAATTTTGTAAAAGACTAAATTATACACGTCAAGCATTTTTGTGAGGGGTCTATGGCGCAGCCAGGTAGCGCACCGGACTTTT
This sequence comes from Nitrosarchaeum sp., assembly GCA_018334095.1. Taxonomy (GTDB): domain Archaea; phylum Thermoproteota; class Nitrososphaeria; order Nitrososphaerales; family Nitrosopumilaceae; genus Nitrosarchaeum. The sequence continues at coordinate 19,736 of JAGXTE010000069.1, read as the reverse complement.
AATCCGGTTGTCGTGGGTCCGAATCCCACTAGACCCGCTCCTATTTTATCAATTCAGTAATTTTGCTAGAGAGATCATCTAATGCCTTAGTGATATCATTAGATCGTTTTGTTGCATTGATTCTATAATAATTGATTTTTTTCACACGATCTTCAATCATTCTCTTTTGCTCATCGTATCCTGAAGAGCCAAAGGACTTTCTTTCTTTTAGAGAGGATGTAATTGTTGTCGATTCAATAATTTTCATTATAAGATTAGGAGTGATTTTAGCATCTTGTGCAATTTTTGAAATTTCTTTTACAGTAAGCTTATTCAAAGATTTGTTGGATTGATGTGCTAATTGTACCAAACCTCCTGCAATTTTATGAGTTGTTCTAAATGGAATTCCATTCTGAACTAATTTTTCTGCAATATCAAGAGCAACAAGATAACTAGATTCGGTTGACTTTTTCATTTCTTTTTCATTAACATGTAATGTAAGAAGAATAGATTTTAAAATCAATAATGCACTTATAGAAATTTTAGATGTTGACCAAATAGATGATTTAATTTGTTGCAGATCACGTCCATATCCAGAAGCCAATCCTTTGATAGTAGTTAGAATTGCAGTAAGATTTCCAATTACCTCTGCAGTTTTCCCTCTTGTTAATTCTAATATATCTGGGTTTTTCTTTTGAGGCATTACACTTGATGGAGACGTGAATTCATCTGCAAGTTCAATAAAGGAAAATTCAGACGTTGACCAAATAATAAAATCTTCAGAAATTCTACTAAGATTAGTCATTAGTATTGCGATCATTGAGACATATTCAGCAACAAAATCACGTGTGCTAGTTGCATCTAGAGAATTTTCTAAAACACTATCAAATCCTAACATTTTGGCAGTACTATGTCGATCTATTGCAATACTAGTTCCTCCAACAGGGCCTGCTCCTAATGGACTTTGATTAACATGGTTAAATGTACCATAAAGACGATCAAAGTCTCTAAACAATACATCGGCCTGAGCTATTAGGTAGTGTGAAAATAAACCAGCTTGAGCTTGTTGAAGATGCGTATAAAGAGGCATTATTGTTTTTTGATGGTTTTTTGCCAAAGATACAAGTGCTTCAATTGTATCAAGTAAACAATTACAAATAATGTTAATATCATCACGAATTTTCATTCTAATATCTAAAGAAACTTGATCATTACGGGAACGTGCTGTATGCATTTTTCCACCGCTTGCAATACCAGCTTTTTTGATAACTAGTGTTTCAATTAATTCATGAATATCTTCGGCTCCGGTAAAAACATCAAACTTTTCATTTTTTAAAGAGTCTAAAGCTGAAAGAATTTTTTTTGCATCGTTTTTTGTAATAATTTGTTTTTCATATAACATTAGTGTATGAGCTTGACTTCCTAGAATATCATAAAGTGCTATTTGAACATCGTCTTTAATTGATGAAACATAATCTAAAGTAATATCACTCAAATCAGTACCAAGACGAGAACGATACATTATCTAATATTCTAGAATGGTTATATATAGCATCAACGCTTTTTTCTGCATGAGTCAAGATATCAAACAACTTAGAGTGAAAATTTTTGATGAGTTATCAAAGATTGTAGATCCTGAAATCAATACATCGATTACAGATTTAGAATTAATTGATGAAGTTGATATTAACAATAGTAATGTCAAAGTAGATTTGCATCTAACTAGTCCATTTTGCCCTGCAGTTTTTGGATTTAAAATCTGTCAAGATGTTCATGATAATCTTTTGAAGGTAGATGGAATTGATGATGTTAAAGTAAATGTCTCAAATCACTTTATGGCAGAACAGATTAACAATCAGGTAAATAACAGCCCTAATCCCAAAAAGAAAATTTAACTTCTAAATCCCAACATATACCCACGGAGTAATTGAATGCCCATGGCTGGATCTACACCTTTTGGACATACTTGACTACAAGAGCCTGCAAAATGACATCTCCAAATACCGTGAGAGTCATCAATAATTTTTAAGCGCTCATCTTTACCTTTATCCCTACTATCAGCAACATATCGATATGCTTGGGCTAAAGCCTGAGGCCCTACAAACGAAGAGTCGGTTGCCATTGTAGGACAGGCCGAGTTACATAATCCACATTTGATACAATTTGAGAATTGAATGTATTGTTCTAGCTCTTCAGGAGTTTGGAGAAATTCTTTTGTGCTACTTGAAATTTCAGTGTCCTCACGAATCAGATATGGTTTTACTTTATGATGTGTATCAAATAGTCGTTCAAACTTTACTGCAAGATCACGAATAATTGGAAAGTTATTCATTGGTTCAACGGTTACAACATTTGAATTCAGCTCGCTAATTTTTGTAAAACATGCTAATCTAGGCTTTCCATTAATAATCATCCCACATGAACCACATGTAGCTTGTCTGCAAGAATATCTAACTGCAATTGAATGATCAAAATGCTGTTTAACATCAAGAATAGCCTCTAGTACAGTTGTCCATTTTTCGTATGAAACATTAAATTCCATAAATTTTTTGGCATCGTCATTTGTAGGATTAAATCTTGCAATACGTAAAGTAATTTTTTTCATAGTATTTTTTTCTGCCAAACTAGGTGCTTGTGCCATCTACATCATCCCCGTATTGACCATTATTATTGTTCGTGAACCATATGCAATTAATGCAATCATAGCAACAACACATCCATATGAAACTGCCTTTTCATATTTTCTACCTTGTTTCAACTCTAGTAGAATTACTCTTAACCCATTAAATCCGTGAATAGATAGTAAAATTAAGATTATTTCAAGCATACCAGCATATGGTATGAATTTGTAGTTTGCAATTACACTTTCATATTCCAATGATTCTGCAAATCCCTGTGTAAGACGCATCAATATGTGAACTGCCACTAGTGCCACTGCAGCTAAAGCAGTTCCATAATGTATTTTCATAATAATACTTTCTCTCATTTTATTCACCAAACATTACCGCGAGTCCATACATCATTGCAATTGCAGCAAGTATTATTGCAGAATAAATTCCCATTTTGTGTCTAATGTTTTGAGAGGCTGGAATGTATGGATAATCAGGTCTTGCAGGTTTGCCTACTCCAACTCCACCATGTCCAAGCATAACTCTAATTCCATTGACAGTGTGGAAAACACACATTGCAATAACTATAGCTAAAATAGCATGACCTTCGTTGGTTTGTGTAATTGCAAGAAATTCATTCCATCCAACTTGACCTTTTAAAATTGAACTAGTTTCATAGATATGACCGATAAAATATGCTAGTAATCCCAACCCACTTAATCTCATTAATAGATATGCCACTCTTTCGATGCCATATCTTCGAGGATTGATCATTCCACCAATGCCCTCTTTGTGTTCATCTTGATTAGTCATCTAGTATTTCCTCTCTACTGGTTGATATTTAGTAATTGTTACCGGATGTGTTTTCATAATTGGTTCTTTAGGATCATAATAGGCTAGAGTATGATGTAAAAAGTTTGCATCATCACGTTTGGGATAATCAGTTCTTGCATGTGCACCTCGTGATTCTTTTCTATTAATAGCTCCAAGCAAAACAATTTCTGCAACACGAAACATTGAATCGAGTTCCATCACATTTGAAAAGTTAGTATTGTATTCATTTGCTTTGTCATCGACATGCTTCCAAGTTTGTTCTTTTAGTTGACGTATTTTCTTTAGTCCTTCGACAAGATTTTTTTCGTTTCTGAAAACATATGCTTTGTCATTCATAATGTCAGTTAGTTCTTGTTTAACCTCATATGGATTAGCATCACCATTACCCCGAAATATTCCATCATAGATTCTTTTTTCCTCAGCTGCAACTAAGTGATGAGGCCAAGAAGTGGTAAAGTTATTTTTTTCAATATAATCAACTGCCAAACTGCCAGTAATTTTACCCCACACTATACACTCAGAAGTAGAATTTGCCCCAAGTCGATTTGAACCATGAACACTATTACATGCAGCTTCACCTGCAGCCCATACACCTTGAAGTTCGGTAGCACCGTCAATATCAGTATGAATTCCACCCATCATGTAATGACATACAGGTCTAACATCAAGTATGTCGGTTGAAGGATCTAATCCTGAAAATTTAATAGAAATTTCTCTGATACCGCCTAATTTTTCTTTAATTTTTTCATCCCCAAGATGTCGTAAGTCAAGTTTCATGCAATTAACACCAGTTTCATGTTTGAATCCACGTCCTTCACTCATTTCTGTCATCATAGCTCTTGAAACAATATCACGTGGGGCTAATTCCATTTTTTCACCAGCATATTTTTTCATAAATCGTTCACCTTTGTTATTTAACAAATATCCTCCCTCACCTCTTGCTCCTTCAGTGATCAATATTCCTGAAGGCAAAATACCAGTAGGATGAAATTGAACAAATTCCATGTCTTTAAGTGCCATACCTGCACGTAATGCCATATCCAAACCATCTGGAGTTGAAGATAATGCATAAGTTGAGAAACTATACAGTCTTCCGGCTCCGCCAGTTGCAATGATTAGAGCTTTACCTTTAATTGAATAAAATGTGCCAGAAGAAAGTTCAATTGCAGTAATTCCCATAAATCGTTTTCCATCATGAATAATTGATGTTGCAAACCATTCATTGAGATATTCAATATTTTCAAATTTTTGACATGTATCATACAAAGTTTGCATTTCAAAGAAACCAACTTTATCAGATGCATATGTAGCTCTTGGAAAACTATAACCACCAAAATTTCTTTGTCCTATTCTTCCATCTTTTCGTCTAGACCAAGGCATTCCCCAATGATCCAATTGATAAATTTCTTTTGGCATCTCCACACAAAGTCTCTCAGCGACATCTTGATCTGCAAGAAAATCACTTCCCTTCACTGTATCATAAATATGAGATTCAATAGTATCACCTTCATCTTCAAAAAGAACAGCTGCCGTTCCACCTTCTGCAGATACAGAATGAGAACGCATAACTTGAAGTTTTGAAACAATTCCAATTTTTATTTTTGAATTCTTCCTAGCTGCTTCTATAGCTGCTCTTAGACCAGCTAATCCAGATCCACATATTATCAAATCAAATTCAAGAGATTCGACCATTTTGACAGAATGACTACCTAAAAGGCGGGTTAAATATGTAGTAATGAGCGTAGATTTCAAAAAATTATTATATATCACTAGTGATATTACTGATCATGATTTCAGAATGGTTTCAAAGAGTTGGAAGTTCAATACCTAGAGGATTTTCAAGATATTTTATTTTAGAACTTCTAAAAAAGAAAGCACATACTGGAAAAGAGATCATAGATTATGCCGTAGAACAAAGTAATGGGATATGGAAACCTTCACCTGGTTTGATCTATCCGTTATTAGGAAGATTACTTGACGAAGGTCTTATTGAAGAAACTAAAGATGGAAAGTACCAACTAACAAAAAAAGGAATAGAGACAGCAGAAGATGTTGATAAAGTAAATGAAATTGTTAGAAAGCAATTAGATGTTCTGTTTAGACTAGGAAATGTGGGAAGATTTGTTGCAACGGATCTGTTAGAAAAGATGTCCATAATAGGTTCAATTCTTAGCTCTAATTTTGCCAATATGACAAATGATGAAACTGAAAAATATAGAAAATTCTTAGAATCAGAATTAAAAAAAATAGATACGAAAAAAACTATCAAAAAAGGAAAAGAAATCAAAATAGAGTAGGATTGTTTAGATTATTTTTAATATTTAAAATCATAAATAATTCTACCTAAAAGTAATAGCATGAAAAATTTGAAAAGTATGCTAAAAACAAACAAGCCACTTGTAATTCCAGGAGTATATGATGCAATTGGGGCAAAAATTGCAGAAAAAGTAGGGTTTGAAGCTATGTTTCAAACAGGATATGGAACTTCAGCTACATTATTTGGAATGCCAGACTATGGTTTCATTGGAGCAACTGAAACATTAGATAATGCAAGAAGGATATGCAGAGCCGTTTCAGTTCCAGTGATAGTTGATTCAGATACTGGCTATGGTAATGCATTAAGTGTTTGGAAATTGGTAAGAGAGTTAGAATCAGCAGGCGCATCGGGGATTTTTCTAGAAGACCAAAGATGGCCAAAGAGATGTGGTCATATGCAAGGAAAAGAAGTAATATCACAAGAAGAATACACCGAAAAATTGGGAGCAGCGATTGATGCAAGACAAAGTAAAGATTTCATAATTGTTGCAAGAACCGATGCAAGAGCTACAGAAGGATTAGATGCTGCAATAGAACGTGGATTACAAAATAAAAAAACAGGTGCAGATGCAGTGTTTATTGAAGCACCAAGATCATTAGAAGAGATGAAAATAATTGGAAAATCTATCAATGCACCTCTTGTAGCAAATATGATAGAGGGAGGTACAACTCCAATAATGTCAGCAGAAACATTACATAAATTAGGATTTAAAATTATTTTATATCCACTTTCAGTATTATTTGCTAATACTTTTGCAACCATGAATATTTTAAAAGAATTGAAGAGTACAGGAACTACAAAAAAGGCTAAACAAAAAGTTGTAAATTTTGATCAGTTCAATGATCTGGTCGAATTACCTAAATTCCAAAAATTAGAAAAGAAATATAGATTTTCAAAAAGAGAATAAAATAAAAAATTTCAAGTAAAGTACAGCTATCAACCGTTTCTCTTTACTTCAATTTCTATTGTTGAAACGTTTCTGGTTCTACCGTCTTGTGACTCTAATGATTCGGAGCCTATTTTTATTTCTCCAATAGAGTATCCAGCATTTTCTGTCTTTCTTGCAATGATTTGAGCTACATCCACAGCACGACCGATGCTTAGACCTCTAGCTTTGATGTAGACGGAGGGTAAGTTTGCCAATTGAATTAGCGTTGATGTTACATATGCCATCAATGGTTTCTTACCAATGAATATGGTGTTTCTGGATTCGTTTGACATAAGAAGTTCGGTATTTAACGATAATTTAAAGCTAAAAGGGAATTTTTGATTCTAGATAAAATTTTATGAAAAATATTGAACCATTATTAACTAGATCTGGGGATTTTAATGAATAATATGAAAAATATCATAGAAATTTTAGATTCAGGAACTGTTGAAGAAAAAATCAAAAATCTTGAATTTCTTTCTGATACAAATAATATAGAAATTATACAAAAAATAATTTCAAAATTAGATGATGCCGATATTAAAGTAAGAGGAGAAGCATTTAGTGCATTAGTATTAAATGAAAATGATATTTCAGATGTATTGATAAATAATTTGAAATCTCAAAATAAAAACATTAGAGGGTATACAGCTTTAGTAATAGCTAATCGAAATGACACTAATGCAATAACAGAAATTATAAATCTATTAGATGATCAAAGTTCGATGGTAAAAGCATGTACTCTAGGAGCATTAGGATTTCTCAAGGCAAAAGAAGCTAAAGAAGCAATTTATGATTGTCTGTCCGACTCTAATTTGGAAGTTAGAAAAAGTGCATTACAAGCAATTATTGATCTTGGTTATTCATTGTCAGAGAATAAAATTAAAGAGTTGTCTAAACAACAAGATTCAGAATTAGAGAGATTGCTTGTAAATGTAAAAAAAGAGAGTGGACCGAAAGGGATTTGAACCCTCGATCTGATGCATGCCATGCACCCATCCTACCAGACTAGACGATCGGCCCAATAATCAGTAAACTGATCGAATTACGTTTTTCAAATTGGTTATTAACGTTTAGCGGTCAAAAAAAACACAAGTGTGAAATTAACACAAGATATTTAACCATAATTAGGATGGATGTAACGTTATGGTAGTAGATAACAAAGCAACCATCACCTATGTTCAGTTACTTAAGGAAGACCTTGTAATTATTAGATTAGTACCAAAAGATGGACCTGTTCCAGATTATCAGGCAGGTCAGTTTATCACATTAGGTTTACCAAATCCTGTAGAAGGTGGAAAAATTGTTAGAAGAGCATATTCAATTGCCTCACATCCTGAAAATAAAAAGTATGTTGAGCTTGTAATTAGATGGGTAAGAAAACCACTTCCAGGTAGATTAACTACACAATTATTCAATGCCAAAGAAGGTGATGAAATTTTATGGTTAAAGCCTACAGGCAGAGCACTTTTGATAAATGAAACTCTTCCAAATGGAGAAAAAGACAATAGAAGAATTATTTGTATCGGAGGAGGAACAGGTCTAGCACCATTTGTAAGTTTTGCACAACACCTACATGCTATTGGAGATAAAAGAGAGATAATTGTTTTACATGGTGCAAGTTATGTTGATGAGCTAAGTTACAAAGAATTACTAACTGATTTAGAAAATGAAAGTATAGCAAAAGGAAAAGACAAATGGAATTTTAAATACAGAGCAGCTATAAGTAGACCGCAAGAATGGTTTAACAGATCATGGGCAGGTCAAGTCGGAAGGGTTGAAACATTTCTTAGACCAAGAGATAACGGAATTTCACCATTAGAAGAATTGATTGAAGATAAAATTACAAAAGAAAATACAATGTTTTATGTCTGTGGTTGGCAAGGAACAATTGATGGGGTAATGGATTTCCTAAAACCAAAAGGATTTGTTACAGAACATGATAAACGCGCAGATGGAAGCTTTGAAGTTAAGTACGAATCATACGGTTAAACAAATTTTTAAAGAAATAAAATCACCTTGCAATTCTAAACTTTGGGGACGTAGGTTAGCTTGGCATACTGCCAGCCTCGGGTGCTGGAGATCATGGGTTCAAATCCCATCGTTCCCATATTTTGAGAAAGTAAATCATTGAAATATGACATTTTTCTAGTTAATGTAATTGATTACTGCTCTGTACCTAGCACATCTAAATCCTGTCACCAATGCACATGTTGAAATCATAAATGAATTAAAGAATAAAGCAGATATTGTTAAAATTATGCCTGTTATTTTCAAATCAGGTAAAATGGAAATCAACAGTAAAAGTTTTCCATTTAATTTTGAAATTAGAAAAAAAATGCTGAGATCCATTTTTGGAGATTCCATTACAATAACAGAAGACTATACTTTTTTTGCACCATTTAAAAAATACATGCCACCATTATTATCTTCAAAATCATGGGAATTACGAAGGCAGATACTAAAAGATGTACAAGGTGATTTTTTCTCATATACAGGAGACAAAACAGAAGGGTATATGCTCAAATTATACAGATTAAAACCAAAGATAGGACAAAGAAGAACATTATCAGCAACAACGGTTAAAGAAAATATCTATAATTCAGCATTAGGTAAAGCAGCAAATTGGAAAAATGATGTTCCACAAAGCGTCCAACAAATAATTGAAGAAAATTGGGAAATCATCAAAAAATTTTCAGATTCTGAAGATAAAACAACCCGAGTTTTAGGAATGAAATTTCCAAAGGAAGGATGGTCAGATTAATTCATCTAAAATATAAATAATTTATAAAAATTTAGATTGGAAAAAATAAAACAAGCTTCAAATGATTATTTCTTTTTTGAAGCCTTTTTAGTTGTTTTTTTTGCTGCTGCTTTTTTCTTTGCTGCCATAACAGAATTGGTGATTTACTTGAATTTCTACAGGTGAAATTAAAAAAATTACACAAAATGGGTGATGTTGAGAATACAATTTTAAAATATTTTAAAAAAGAAAAAATCCATTTTACAAGATTAGATCTTTGTTTTTTAGTATTTTTATCTTCAAAGATTTATTGTCTAAAAATTATCAGATTCATCAAATCTAAAATCATATGAAAACTAAAATTATTCAAGAATCCATCAAAAATGAACATACTAACCAAATTGAATTATCAAAAATATGTTCTAATTCTAGATTTTAGAGAAAATAATGAGAAAAATATTCCCAAATAGATTAATTACTGATATATTGGTAATTTTTTGTGGGCCTTCCTATTTCAAAATATGTTTGGTTTGATGGAAAATTTACGACCTTAGATAAAGCCAAAGTCCCAATTACAACTCATGCAATTCATTATGGAACTTCTGTGTTTGAGGGAATTCGAGCATATTGGAATGAAAAAAATCTTTTTATCTTTAGATTAGATGAACATATAAAGCGGTTTAGAAAATCAGGTCAATTTTATAATATTTCACTTAATTTTTCAGATCAAGTCATCAGTAATGCAATAATTGGAATTTGTGAAAAAAATAAAATGAAAAAATCATGTTATATTAGACCATTTTATTTTGTAGGAGATTATGGAATAAATTTACATGTTACAGAAAAAGCACCAACAAATGTTGCAATTTTTACTTTCCCATTTGGAGATTTATTTAGTAAAAACGGAATAACAGCAGGAGTTGTGTCATGGAGAAAATTCTCAGACATGTCAAATCCACCACAAGCAAAAATGGGAGGAAACTATCTTAATTCAATCATAGCAACACAAGAAGCTAAAAGAAGCGGATATGATGAAGCAATTCTATTGGATCATAATGGAAATGTAAGTGAAGCACCTGGAGAAAATATTTTCATTGTAAGAGAAGAACAATTGATCACTCCACCGTTATCTTCATCAGCATTAAATGGAATCACACGTGACGCAATAATAAAAATCGCAAAGGATCTAAATATTGATGTGTCAGAAACCGAAGTAGCTAGAAGCGAATTAGTAATTTCTGATGAAATTTTTCTTACTGGTACTGCCGCAGAGATTACACCTATAATTTCAATGAACGGTAAGAAGATTGGAGATGGTAAACCGGGACATATCACTAAAAAAATGATGAAAGAGTATACAAACATAGTAATGAACAAAAACCAAAACTACTCTGATTGGTTAACTGCGGTGTATTAAATGAAAATTGTTCAAATTGGTACAGGAGGATGGGGGAAAAATCATACGAGAATTCTATCACGACTAGGTGTTCTTTCAGCAGTTTGTGATACTAATGCTGAAAGAAGTAAAGAATATGGCGAAAAATATTCAGTTAATCATTATAATTCATTGGACGATTTGATTAAATTTGAAGAATTTGATGGAGCTTTTGTAGTAACTCCAACTTCATCACATACAGAAATTGCAACAAAATTACTTCAAGCAAAAAAACATGTGTTTGTAGAAAAACCCATGACATACAAATCAGAAGATGGACAAAAAATTGCAGATCTAGCTAAAAAAAATAACTTAGTACTAACTTGTGGTTACATAGAACGATTTAACCCAGCAGTAGACAATGTGAAAAAATTTGTGAAAGAAAAAAAATACGGAGAACTTGTAATGCTCGAATTTCACAGAGAAAATAGAATGCCATTACATATCAAAGATGTTGGAATTATTTATGATACATCGGTTCATGACATAGATACTGCAAATTGGTTGTTTGACGATATGCCTCAAGTAGTTTTTGCAAGATCAGGTAGAATAAATCATGAACATGAAGATTTTGCAAGTATTATGTTAGGATATAAAAACGATAAAGTAGCGATTATTTCATCAAATTGGATTACACCAAAAAGAGTTAGAACCTTTATGGCAGTATGTACTGATGCGATAATTACATCAGATTTCATTTCACAGGAAATAAAAATTGAGAAAAAAGAAGAAACTGAAATACCACGTAGTGTCAAACAGGAACCATTACTACTTGAAATTCAAAGTTTTTTGGGAGCTATGGAAGGAAAAAACGATCTAGTTGTAAGTTCACGACAAGCAGTTAATGTAACAAAAATAGCAGAAGCTGCACTTTTATCTAGCCAAAAAGGTATACCAATCTATCTAGATTTAAAATGAACAAAACACTAATAGATATTTTAGCTTGCCCCATAGACAAAAATCATCCTTTAGAGCTATATGAAATTAAAGAAAAAAACAATGTTGTTTCAGAAGGAGTATTATTTTGCCCCAAATGTTCAAGATTCTATCCTATAATTGAAGAGATACCAATAATGTTACCTGATGAGTTAAGAAATAAGGAACAAGAAATAGAATTTCTTACTAACAATAAGAGGAATTTGCCTGAAAAAATTATTACGATGGCAAACCCATGGCATTTGTGATATAGTTGATTACTAACTTTATTTCAGAAAAAGCAAAGATAGGAGAGAATGTCAAAATTTGGCATTTTTCATATATTGGAGATAATGTAGAAATTGGAAATAATGTGAAGATTGGCTCGCTTGTACATATTGATTATAATGTAAAGATTGGAGAAAATACAAAGATAGAAGGTCAAGCATACATTCCACCATTATCAAGAATTGGAAAAAATGTATTCATTGGACCTGCAGTGGTATTAACTAATGATCCATATCCAATGTGTGAGAAAATGATAGGAGTAACTATTGAAGATAATGCAGTGATAGGAGCACGAGCTGTTATTAAAGCAGGTGTAACTATAGGTAAGAATAGTGTAGTTGGCATGGGTGCAGTCGTAACAAGAAATGTTCCAGAAGAATCTGTGGTCATTGGAGTTCCTGCTACAATAAGGTATACACGTAAAGAATACGATAAAAAACAGAGAAAATGGTTGGAAAGTTAGAATTTAATTTCTTTTTTAAATATCCAATTTTTTAATTTTGATAAAATTAGAATCCAAACGATTATCAAAAGAATTGCGATGATGGCTTTGAATATAGATGTCAATAATGAATCAAAATCACCATAACCAGAGATCGAAAATGGACCTAAGATCATCACTAAAATCCCTCCACCAATAATTATCAAAACCCACATAACAAAGATAAAACTAAAAAGGCCTATTTTCAAATAAATAACCTCGGCATTAATGCAGTTATTATTGCAAGTATTCCCGAAAAAATAGCGAGTTTGAAAATTGTATAACCAATTTGTTTTTCAGATAATGGTCCTGCGGCTAGAATCAATCTAACAAGTGTAATAGGAGCAGTTTTATCTTTAGTTGCCCTTAATTTGAAATCTTCAGTATGCTCAACAGGTTTTCCTTTGATTTGTCTATGCTCTACAATTCGTTTCATACTAGACAAGAACAAAAATGAGTTAATTACTGCAGGTAAAAGAGCTATTGCCGCAATAATTTCTACATGACCAATTATTGCAATTGCACCATACATTCCACCCAAAGCTAAAGCACCAGAATCTCCAGGGAAGATTTTACTTGGAAGTTTATGGTATTTATAAAATGCTAAAGAAACAAATCCTAATGGTAAACTAACTAAAACCATTTCATAATTTTGTAAAATAAATAATGAAATACTAAGGGAAAAACTTGCAATAATCATAAAACCGCTGGCTACACCATTTAGTACATCAATGGAATTTATGGTATTACCTGTGATAGAGATCATGAAAATTATTAATCCAAGATAAAGAACAGGTATTTGGACTGTACCAAACAAAGGAAAAGATAGATTGGAATCATATACACCAAAGAAAATTATTGGTGCTGCAGCAAATATCAAAGCAATTGGTTTAAACCATCCTCCCATTACTTTTCTATCATCCACATAGCCAATTAGAAATGCTAGAAAACTAGTAATTATTATTGCAAGAATTTCATTCATTTGTAAAAACCCATATAAAATAAATTCAGACACCATAATTCCTGCAATTATAGATGGGCCTCCAGGTCGTACAATCATCACGTGATCTTTTTTATTCACATCTTTGACTGCGAGATTTCTTTTTTGTAAAAATTTAATCAAGTACGGAGTTGTAAAAAAGACTGTAAAAAATGCAACAACACATGAGATGATTGCAGGTATGATTAATTCAGTCAACTAGATAACCTTCTTTAACTCTGACTTTATGTTATCTGCGATGGTTGAACCAATTTTATCAATTTCTGCTAATTTGTTCACTGGAATCTTCGATAAATCGTCAAGAGATTTAATTCCGTGTTTATATAGCACTCTAGCTCTCACACGTCCAATTCCTTTTACTTTCACTAAATCCAATAATTCTTCCTTAATTCCATAAATTATTCGTCGTCTAAGATTCTCTAATTCATCAAGAAGATCAGCACGCTCAACATGTTTTGAAATTTCTCGTAGACAATATGTTAACCAATCAGCAGTCTCAACCATCCTATGCATATCACCAGACTCTATTCCAAGATTATCAGATAGAGATAATTCAGATGATTCTGTAATCCAAGCCTGTAAAGCAAGTAAACTTCTAGAGCAATCATATTCAGATATTGGATCCAATAGCTCCGAAGAATGATTTTCAATCATCAAACTGGCAGTTTCAAAGTCTTTGTTTCTTAGTGAGAATTTAGGGAAAAATTCTTCACAATTTGAAATTAAGTGTAAAAATCCAAAAGTATGTTTTCTTTCTTTAGATACATTTTCAATTGCATCTCTAAAGTAAGTTGCAGTTAATGGATCAATATACAACATTGAAGTCTTTTTTCCAAATTCCGTAGCAGCATATCTTTCACCTTTTTTAATGATTAAAAATGCATTAGTTAGAAACCTTAGGGATATATCAATGGCAAATTTTATAGTTGCTTTTCTAGATTGTAATCCACCAAGTGTTTGCAAAAAAAACTCTAAAATGTTTTCTTTTTTAATTCCTGGACTTGTTACAATTACACTTAACACATGTGTTCTTAATGATTTATCATCAGTAATTTTTGATAAAATTGGTTCTGGTTCTCCATGAATATAATATTCCATTAGATCTTCACTATTTCCATTTCCAACAATTATCGATTCGCCATAGTCATCATATTGTGGTCTTCCAGCTCTACCACAAAGTTGTTTGTACTCAAGAATACTAATTGGTCTGTTTGCACCAACTTTTGCATTATATCTATTGATATTAGAAATAACAACTCTTCTTGCAGGAAGATTTACACCAGCAGCTAATGTAGGAGTAGAAGATAATAATTTGATTGTACCTTTACGAAATTCAGTTTCTATTGTTTGTCTACAGTTTTGATTTAATCCAGCATGATGAAATGCAACTCCTTTTTTTATTAGTGTTGCAAGTGTCTTTACTAATTCAGTGTGTTCATTATTTGAGAGTATTTTTTTTGAAACTTTTTCTAATTCTTCAGATTCGTTTTTTTCTAAAAATTGCGATATAATATCAGCAGCTTTTGTTGCAAGAGCTTTTGAACGTGTTCTAGTTTCTGCAAAAACTAATGATTGACCGCCTTCTTTTACAGATTGCACACCTAAATCAATAGGAATTCCACGAATGCTAGGCTCAACCTCAAATTTTTTACCATTATTCATTATTACTCCTCCTGCATCATACACTCCTTCAGATAACGGAACAGGTCGCCAGTCATTTTTTACAAGTGTGCAATCAAGCCATTTTGCAAGTTCATCAGAATTTGTTATTGTTGCACTAAGACCTAGAATTTGTGGTTTTGATTCCAATAGTTTTAGTTTTGTTAAGATCATCTCCAATGTTGGTCCTCTACTTTCGTCTCCAATAAGATGAATCTCATCTGCAATAACTAATCCAATTTCATCAATCCATTCAGCACCATGACGAATTATAGAGTCCATTTTTTCATTTGTTAAAACTAGTACGTTATTTTTTTCAAGATTTTTTTCAATATTTTCAAAATCACCAGTAGATATACCCACTTTAATTTTTTTTCCTAAATCTATTTTTTCTAGTTTTTTAAATTCAGTAAATTTTTCAGAAGCTAATGCTCTTAATGGACTAAGATATACAACCTTACCAGTATTTTTTGAAAGATAGTTAATCATAGATATTATTGCAGTTAGAGTTTTACCACTTGCAGTAGGTGCAGAAACCAATATACTTTTTCCATCAAGAAGTCCAGCATCAATACAATCTGCTTGTGGCGGATATAATTTAGAAAATCCTTCAGACGATAAAAAATCAATTGCGGGTTTAAGAAGATCTAGTTTTTCTATTTTCATACTCGGTTATAATGACCGGGTTTTGATTCATAAATAGATGCTTCGCGGAGCATTCTTCGAATATAGTTTCGTGCTTCTTCCTCAGTGAATTTTTCTGTCTTTTCTAGTTCTTTGACAAAAGCTCGTTCTTCAACTGCAACTTTATTGTCACCTTCCATTGATTTTAAAACATCCATAAACAACTGCATCTTAGATACTTCACTTCTTGGTCTTCCTTGTAAAACTCCAAGATCAACTTTACCAGTATTAACATCAACACCTGCATCTTGTAGCATACTTTGAATCAGAAATATGGCTCTCTCGGCATCCTCTTCCTCTACTTTATCTTTCATAAGTAATCTTGCTCTTGCGGTTGAAAGTCTGATAATTCCTTCTAGTTGTCTAGGTGTGACTGTAATCATTTCTTCAGATTCTACATTTCTCATTTGGAGATAATATTCTAGGATTTTTTCTTCAGCTTCTTTTGTTAAATCAGGACTAGAACGTTTTGCATATGAAAGATATTTTGTTAGAATATCAACGTCGATTACTGAACGCTTGTCAGTTCCTTGCGGTGTATGTAATTCAATTATGTGTCTTGCAATTTTTTCATCTTTTTCCCTTCCAGGGATATCACGTACTACAAAAATTAAGTCAAATCTAGTCAGTAGTGGAATTGGTAGGTTTACATTTTCTGTTATATTTTTGAACGGATCGTATTTTCCATACATTGGGTTAGCAGCTGCTAAAATTGATGTTCTTGCGTTTAATGTGGCAACAATACCACCCTTTGCAATACTTGCAGATTGCTGCTCCATAACTTCATGCAGTGCACTTCTGTCTTCTGGTTTCATCTTATCAAATTCATCAATACATACAAGGCCTTGATCACCAAGTACAACAGCTCCTGCTTCCAACATCATAATTCCTGTTTTATCACGTACTACAGCTGCGGTAAGACCTGCTGCTGTAGAACCTCTACCTGATGTATATAGTCCTCTTGGAGCAATTCTTGCACAAAATTTTAGCATCTCACTTTTTGCAGTACCAGGATCACCTACAAGAAATACGTTGATGTCACCTCGAATCTTACTTCCATCACCAAGTAGTCTTTGAGTTGAACCAACAATCAACAACAAGATAGCTTCTTTGATAAGAGATTGTCCTTGAATATGAGGTGCAAAAGAATCAATTAGTCTCTGATAGACATTAGGGCTTTGAGCAAGTGTTTTAATCATCTTTTCATCTTCTGGAGATACTTCTTCTCTCTCAATTTTACGAGAAGTTTTAGAACCACGACCTCCCAAAAATTCAATATTATTACCCTCTATTCGTAATCGATATAGTCCACTGTGACCTCGAGTTATTCCTGCAATAGATTCTTGTTCTACTCTTACTATACCAGTAAGGATAATTCTGTCGCCGGGTCTTGCATTATCTACAAGATCTTGCCTAATTGTAACATCAATATAATGAGGTAGTTGACCAGGAGGAAGATCTTCTGGGAGTTCTTGTAATCTAAGAATTTGAAAATCTATGAATTTACTAGCTTCTGGCTTTAATTCAAAATCTCTATGTTTACAACTTGGGTTATCACAGACTATTGGAATTTTTACATCCATTCCTTTTAGTTGAATAACTTTAGTTTGATGTTCATCAGGACAAACAAATACCAATTCTTTTGCAAGTGGTTTTACTTCTGAAGCTCTAACAACCATACCTGAAACACTAGAAATATTTCCAATGGTTTCAGCATTAATTTGTCTTAAACTTCTTTGAAGGGGATAATTTACAAGTCTTACACGGACTTCATCTTTAATTTTTTCGGCATAATCAGGAAATCTTGTTTGAAGTGCTTCTTTGATTGCCCTTGAAAATGCATTTAGGACTCTATCAGGATCTGTTGTAAAAATATGTTCGATTTCAGGTTCTATTACAAGATCATTATAATCTACAATGATGAATTTTGCATTCTTTGGCATCATTTCATCAATTTGTTCTACATACTTGTAATTTCCAAATTTGTCTTTGAATCTTGTAAGAAATTCTTTTACCTTATCAGATAATGCAGAATCGGTAAAAGTACTAGTTTGAACTCTGCTCATTTAGATCTCCTCTGATTTGTTTTTCAAATTCTACACTATTATCATGAATTGTTTTAAAAAAAATATTTTCTTCAATTGTTAATTTATTATATAATTCAGAATTAAGTTTAGTTGAATCTGCAATCTTAACAAGTTTTCCTCTTCTCATTCTAAATAATTCTAACATCATACTTTCAACATGATTGAAATCGTCACGATTCAAATCTTTCATCGATTCTTTTAATTTAATGTAAAAGTGAGGATCAAGTGTGGACATTTGATATTCACCAACCATTTTTTCTTTTGATAATGCCTGTTTTAGCTCGGTAATCATATCGGGTTTTTCAAGGGATGCAAGTTTGTTTTGGGCTAAAATCTTGCTTATCCATAGAGGCAGATTCAAAACTTCACCTTGAGTACCGTTGATTTTCACGCCTGCAACATTGAATTTAATATCATGGTTTATGCTAACTTTAGCATCCTTTAGGCTATATCCAATAGAATGCAATTTTTCTATCTTATCTATTTCCATCGTAAGATCACTTTCTATCCATAAGATCCTGATGTAATGGATCGATCAATTCTATTCACTATTTTGTTAGATCAATTGATCCTATTAATTTCGATTTATTAGTGGGAAATAGACCAGAAGATCACATGTTATCAACAGGCATGTGGGTAGAAAAATATCGCCCCTCAAAGCTATCAGAAATAGTAAATCAAACAGAAATTATTGGTAGCCTAGAAGCTCTAATTAAAGACCCTACGGATATGCCGCACCTAATGTTTTCCGGTTCTGCGGGAGTAGGAAAAACTACAACAGCCTTATGCATATCTAGACAAATTCTTGGGGGATATGCTAAAGACTATACTCTTGAACTAAACGCCTCAGATGAACGAGGTATAGGTATGGTTAGAGAAAAAGTAAAAAAGTTTTCAAGATTTGCAGGAATGATAGATGTACCATTTAAGATAATTATTCTAGATGAGGCAGATGAGATGACATCAGATGCACAAACAGCACTTAGACGAATAATAGAAGATACTGCAAAATATTGTAGATTTATTCTAATTGCAAATAACATCTCAAAAATTATCGATCCTATTCAAAGCAGATGTGCTACCTTCAAGTTTACAGCTATTCCTGAAGAAGATATGATAAATCATTTAGAAAGTATAGCTAAAAAAGAGAAATTAAAAACTGACAAAAAAGGACTAAAAGCAATTTATGATTATTCAGAGGGAGATCTCAGACATGCGATTAATTTGATGCAGGCAACTGCAAGTATAGGTGAGATTTCAGAAGTAAATGTAAAATCATCAGCTGGATTGACAAAAACAAGTGATGTCGATATTGTTCTAAAAATGGCATTGTCTGGAAAGATAGGTGATGCAAGAGAGAAGATGATTGAATTAACCAAAGTTTATGGAATGTCAGAATCAGATTTTCTAAAGTATCTGAATTCTGCAGTATTCAAAACTAAACATGAAAAAATGTCAGATATTTTAGAAGTGATTGCAAAATATGATTATAGAATTTTAGTTGGAGCAAATCCAGAGATTCAGTTAACAGCTTTGTTAGCTGAGCTAGGTAAATTAGAAAAATAAAAACGCAGAGAGAGGGATTTGAACCCCCGGGTGCTTGCGCACACAGGCTCTCAAGGCCCGCGCCCTACCGAGCTAGGCGACCTCTGCAAGAAATGATGAATAATAGTGATTAAAATTTGTTGAGTATTGAAAATAAAATCATAGAAAAATAAGAAAAAAGAAATTAATTTCTTTAATCGTGTGCGTGTGGGTTTCCGCCACCAGTCATTTT
>JAGXTE010000068.1 GCA_018334095.1 Nitrosarchaeum sp. | reverse complement strand
TAAAGAATATTTTAATGGTTCAATAAATTCAGATTCAGAATACAGTGATAGTTCTCTATCTAATGCATGGTTAATTTTGTCTATATACTTACCATATGTTTCAAGTAATGGATTTATCTCAATATTTTTTCTGTCCAAGATATTGATCTATTCAAAAAACTTTCTCATTAGTAATTAAATCTTGGTGCTCCAGCCGGGATTTTCATCGTTAGATTTTGAACCCGGGATCACTGCCTTGAAAGGGCAGTATGCTTGACCGGTCTACACCACTGGAACCCACAAAAATTGAGTAATTTGTCCATAAAATCTTTTGTAAACCACAAAGATTTTTTTATTGGCACATTACGAGATGTGATATGAATATAATAAAACGAATTGATGAAATGATTGAAGAAAGAAGTTTGTTAAAACACCCATTCTATCAAATGTGGTCTGATGGAAAATTATCTCTTGACTCTTTAGCTGGATACTCTAAGGAATATTTTCAACTTGTAAAGGCTGTTCCATCATTTATGACTCCAATTATAGAAAAAGCTCCAAATTCCGTAATCAAAGAACTAGTTGAAAATCAACTTGAGGAATCTTCTCATATTAAATCATGGATTAAGTTTGCAGGTGAATTGGGAATTTCTGAATCTGAGTTAACTCATTACAATGGATTAGAAAAGACTAGAAAATCTGTTTCTGAATTATCTGAATTGATGATTACTTATGATGGTGGTGCATGTGCAATGTATGCTTTTGAAAAAGAAATTCCAAAAATTAGCCAAACAAAACTTGATGGATTGGTAGAATTTTATGGAATATCAAACAATGAGGCTATAGAATACTTTAAACTTCATACCGAAGCTGATATTCGCCATACTGCTTCTTGGAGAAATATTCTTGAAAAAACATCATCTGATTCAGACAACTTGATACAAATTGCAGATAAATCAATTTCTGCACAAAATTTGTTACTTGATAGTTGTTATGAATCTTATTGTTTAAGCTCATAACATTTTATACTGAAGATAAAATTCATTTGCTTAGGGCCCATAACTCAGCTTGGTAGAGTACCCGGCTCATAACCGGGGAGTCAAGGGATCGAAGCCCTTTGGGCCCATATTATTTCCATTAGTTTTAAAATAACCACAGACAAATTTTACTGGCTGCAATGAAGAATCAGAGTTATATCTGAAAGATGATTGAAAGGCATTTGTCTGAGCCGCCAAAATTATCCATCAATCTGTTTTCTTACTTTTTCTAAAGTATCATCTTCTATTAATTTTTGTTCGTGTAATGCCTGTGTAATTTGCATTACATTGGTAAGCGAATGCAATTTAACTCCTAATTCTTTGAGTGCTTCATCTGCACCTTCCATTCTATTTACAATTACATATGCATCTTCGATTGTTATGTTAGCATCCTTCAATGATTTTATAGCATTCACAACAGAACCTCCTGTAGTTGCAACATCATCTATCATTACAACCCTCATTCCCTTGCGAATTTGTCCTTCGACTGATTTTGTAGTACCATAATCTTTTGGTTTACTTCTTACATAGATTAGCGGTTTAACTATTTCAATCGCTAATGCTGATGCAATAATTAAACCTCCTGTGGGAACTGATACTAGAGAATCAAAACTATCCAGTCCTATGTCTTCTGCAATGTTGTTTTGTAGCTTTTTTACCATAGTTCTAAATTGATGAGGATAGCTAGGAACCAGCCTCAAATCTACATAGTAAGAGCTTTTTTTACCACTTGCAAGTGTAAAATCTCCAAATTTTATAATTTCTTTTTGCATCAAAAAGGTTGAAAATTCTTTTATGAATTCCATGTCTAAATTAATTACAATGGATTTATTTTGGTTTGTATTGTGTAATAATTATGCCTGAAATTTGGTTAAATTATGGTATTACTGATGTTGTTCTTGATATTCGGGCAGAGAATTTAGAGCAAAAAATTGACTCTGACGGTAAAGTCTTAGATGATGCAGCAATCAATGAAAAACTCACTACAATTGATTTAACAAAACCTATGGAACTTGTGGTATTACATAATTCTAAATCTATTCAAAAAATTATTTCATCATTATTTACAATTTGTGAGCAAAAATCGTTACCTTTTCCTAAAATTTTGGCTGAGAAAAAAATAATGAATCTAGTAAAATCTGGTTTACCTGAAGGAAGTTCAATTAATGAATTTGATAATGCAGATCTTTCTAATTCAAATCTTGTTTTCATTGGTGAAATAGAGTTTGATGGATTATTCGGATATGAAACTATTTGTTCTAGATTAATCAAAAAATTTGGTCAGGAATCAATGCTTTCTGCATATGCAAAAAGAAAAAACAATATTCCATCTCCAGGACAATTAGCCGAAAGTTTTGATGAAGCAAAAAAATTTGCCGATAATTTTGAAATCAAAGCAATTGAAATTGTTGCAAATTCTCAAGGTATTGTTGATTTTTCAATAGGACATCCCTCTGAAACTGTTTCATCTACAAAAATCCTTGAATCATTTGGAATCAAAGATATTGGTCATCACAAATCAATGATAATTAGCACTGGTAAAGATTCTAGTAATGATAATCTTGGAAAATCTCTTTCATCTCTTTGGAATTGTGCTAGTGCAGTGCAAAATGGAGGTCTGGCAATATTAGTGGCAGAATGTAAATCTGGTTTAGGTTCTGATGCACTACAGCAATACATCGAGGGCAGATTAACTATTGAACAACTTAGAAATCCAACTAAATATATTTCTGGAATGGAAGATTTATTGTTTTTATCTGAAATTCAAAAAAACTTTCAGATTGGTTTGGTTTCAATTCTTCCTGATTACTATGTTAAAAAATTAAATATGATTTCGTTATCTGGAATTAAACCTTCATTAGATTATATATTGAAAACACAAGGTAATAGACAAAAAGTTGCAGTTGTAATGGATGGAGCTAGAGTTTTACTAAGATAAAAAATTAAACATAAAATTTGAAGGTATAGGAGCACACAAAATAGCTAGACCTATGATTCCAATATATGCTAGTTTTCTGTTTTTTGATAATGGTGAGATATCATCAAGTGGCGTTGCACTAGGATTTCTTGAACTTAAAACAAGAATTAGCATTGCCATTAGCCAATAATTTAATAAAACAAGAACTGCCATACTTCCAAACGTTGCATATCTATGAAGTTTAGATCCAAGTAATGTTCTTGCCATATGTCCTCCGTCTAACTGCCACGCTGGTAATAAATTCAAAAATGTAATTAGAAATCCAATCCAAGCTGCAAATAACACCGGCGTCATAATTACTTCATGACCAGGTCCACCTTTTCCAAATAATGCTAAACTTGCAGTCATCAATAATGGTTCACCTTGATTCCATTCAATTAATCTAGAATCTGCAAAAAGTCCTTGAGCAACATCTTCTTGTAATATGGGAGCAGTATATGCTCCATACATTGAAACTACTATTGCAATTACCAGTCCTGCAATTGGTCCTGCAATAGCTACATCAAATAAAATTTCACGGTTAATTGTTAATCCACGTGATTGAATAAATGCCCCAAAAGTAGGAATACCCATAATTGGAATTCCTGGTATGAAAAATGGCCATGTTGTTTTTAATCTATGAATTTTAGCTGCAAATATGTGGCCTAACTCATGAACTCCTAAAATTCCTAAAAGTGACAGTGTATAGATTCCTGCCATCTCTAATGGATCCCCTATATTGATAATGGAATTAGTTCCCGCAGTACGATAAAACCCATCAATCATTACAAAAGTTATGACAATTGCAAACAAAATTCGTGGAGTCCAAGATGTGCTTAACCACTTTCTTTGTTTTTTTGGAGTAAATTTCTGAATTATTAGATATTTACCATCGTCCATCTGTTCCATCTTACACACATAACTCATATTTTCTAATTTTCTTGCTAAATCCTCAAATTTTGATTTAAAATTATTATCACTAATCCTAAATTCCAATGCATACGTTCCTTTGTTGAACTGATCGACTTCAAATAATGAATTAACTAATGAAATTATGTCATCTTGAGAAGGTTCACTCATTCTCTTTACGGCTATTTCTTTCCATTAAATGGTTTTGTGGTTTAAAATTAAATATTGATAATAAATTATACTAGTATGCAAGTAATTCTCAGGCAATTGGGCGATTGTAACATCCGGAGGGCAGATCCCAGTGATCTTATTCCAGTCATGGAAATAAATCTAAAGACCCTCCCTGAACATTATTCTGATTATTTCTATGAAAGCTTGCTATCTGAAATACCTGAGGCGTTTATTGTTGCAGAAATTGGAGGAAAACATGTTGGATACATAATGTGTAAAACGGAATATGGATTTTCAAATTTTAAAAAATTAGGATTTGTAAAAAAAGGTCATATGGTATCAGTTGCAGTTCTTGATGAATATAGAAAAAAAGGAATAGGAAAAGCATTAGTTGAAGAATCTGTAAATGGTGTTAAACTCAAAAAATGTGATGAGTTTTATCTTGAAGTAAGATGCAGTAATAATGATGCTGTTAGATTATATGAAAAATTAGGATTTATTATTAGACAAAAACTTAATGCGTATTATCGTGATGGTGAAGATGCTTATCTAATGGCAATTGAGTTAGATTAGTTCAAACCAATAAATAACTCACAACAAACTTCAACTTAATGAATAAGCGTAAAGGAATGGGAGTTACAATTTTTGTATTGTGTATTACAGCATTTTTTCTTTATGCATATTTACTGATGCTCTCTGAATGGAGTCCAATTGTTTTACAACTATCAATTTTGATGATTGCTGGTGGAATTCTTGGTGTTGTGGCATGGATTGGTTATGTTATGGCGACAACAAAACCATCATCTGCATCAATTTCATCCGATGACTAATTATTTTGAAATTTTTACATCTACAACAGTTTGATAATATCTTGGACCTACAGCTCTTACAATTTTTGATCCCAAAATTTCTGATTTGACAGGTGTAATCTGTAAATAATGTTCTTCAGAAAGTTTTCCAGCATCCGATTTTCTATCTGCATGGATATGTGAATAATAATGAATGATGCCGCCATTTTTGGTAGCATTGATGGCAGATTCTAAAAACTCATCTGATCTTTCGGGTAGAAGCATCAAAGTTCTATCTGATTTATTTTGTAGTTGTTCTTGGATTACTTGTAATGCATCTCCATTAATTGAGATTATGTTCCCTACAAGTTTATTTGATTTGATATTTTTTTCACAAAGTTTTGATGCTATTGGATTAATGTCTATGCTATACACAGTACAATTCTTTTTTTTTGCAATCATGACTGAGAACATGCCTACTCCTGCAAACATATTGACTACGGTTTCTCCATTTTGAACTAAATTGGATATTCTTTCTCTTTCTGTAGATAATCTAGGGGAAAAGAATGCATTTTCAACATCTACTGTAAATTTACAGCCAAATTCCTTGTATTCTGTTTCAGTTTTGTCATCCCCTGCTAAAATTTCTAAATTTCTTGTGCGAAAATCTCCTTCTACAGCTGATGCTTGATAAAAAACACTCTTTGCAATTTTTACTTGTTTTAGTAGAGTCTCGCCAATAACTTTTTTCTTTGAAAGTAATGAATCTGGAATCCTTACTATGATTATATCACCGATCTGATCAAAAGATGAAATGAGTTCTTGACTTTCTTGTTCGCTGAGTATGCTTTCCAATGCCTTCTTTAGCATTCGAGTCATCCTTTGTAATAGTAATTTCCAGAATCTTTTTGGTTTTTATCTAGTCTGCTTTCTAATTTGTTAACTCGTGGTCTCAAACTTTTCTCATCTCTTCGGAATGACATATCCAATGATTTTAGAAATCTATTCATTGCATCTGCTTTTGGCATTGGAGGTGTTGCATGTCCAGATACTCCTGATATACCTTCAAAAATTATCATAGAGTCAGAAATTAAATCCATTAATTGTATATCATGATCTATTACAATTGCTGTTTTACCAAATGATCGAACAAATTTTTGAAGAAACTTTGCAATAGTTATTCTATCTTCTACATCTAAAAATGCAGATGGTTCATCTAATGCATATAGATCCACTTTTTGTAATAAACATGCTGCAACTGAAATTTTTTGTAATTCCCCTCCTGATAGATTCTTTACAGATTTATTGTAAAGTTTTTTAATTTTTAATGGTTCAAGTATCTGTTCTTCTTCTTGACTTCCTTCAATTTGACTCCCGTTGGCTTTGTCTAATAATGCTATGACTTCTACATCGATATCATTTTGAAGATATTGTGGTTTATATGCAATTTTTATTTTTTTATCTATCTCACCGGAATCTGGTTTTTCTACTCCCGCAATCATCTTCATCAATGTTGTTTTTCCAAGTGCATTTGCTCCCATTATTCCTAATACTTCACCTTTTCTTACTCGACCAGGCTCAATTGTTACTGAGAAACTTGGATATTTTTTTTCTAGTTTTGGATATGCCATAATTTCACTTCCCTCTTGAAATTCATCTGTTGAAGTTGAAGATACATCAAAAGAAAATTTTTTGTCTCTAAATCTTACATTTTCAGTTGGAAGATAACCATCAAGAAATACATTGATTCCAATTTTAGTTGATAATACGTTAGAAACAATACCATATGCTGCAGGTTCACCATAAAGTAATTCAATATAATCACTTAGATAATCAAGTAATGTTAAATCATGTTCTACAACCATTACACTTTTTCCAATTTTAGCTAAACTGTGAATTACTCTTGCTACACTTTTTCTTTGAAATACATCATTATATGATGATGGCTCATCGAAAAAATAAAATTCGGTATCTTTTGATGCAACTGCAGCTATGGATAATCTTTGAAGTTCTCCCCCGCTAAGTTCTTTCAAATTCTGTTCCATGGAATTTTCTAATCCTAATTCTTTGATTAATTCTCTAGATATTCCACGTTCATCATATTTTTCTATTAGATCTTTTCCAGTGCCATCAAATGCTTGTGCAACATGATGTACTTGTTGTGGTTTAATTGATGCACGAATTTGTTTATTTTTAATTTTCTCAAAATGAGATTTCAATTCAGTTCCACTATAATACTTTAAAATCTCATCCCACTCTGGAGGATTTTCATATCTTCCCAAATTTGGTTTTAAGTTTCCAGATAGAATATTTACTACAGTGCTTTTTCCCATCCCGTTTCTACCAAGTAATCCTACAACTTCTCCTTTTCTTGGCGTAGGTAATTTGTATAATCTAAATGAATTTGGGCCGTATTGATGAATTTTATCTGCTGCTAATTCTGATGCTAAATTGACAATTGTAATCGCATCAAATGGACAAACTTTTACACAAATGCCACACCCATTACAAACCTCTTCATCTATCTGAGCTTTTTTTACCTCCTCGTTTAGAATGATACAGTCAGCCCCTGACTTGTTAACAGGACAATATTTTATGCATTCTAAACCACATTTTTTTGGCTGACAAAGGTCTCTATCAAGTACTGCAACTCTATGGGTCATGTCGTAATTCTATTTTGCCTTGATTTATACCTCTTTTGAACCGTCCACTAAGAGGCGTTACCTTAATAGATGAGATTCTGTCAAGATTTTTCAAGCCGGCCATAGCGTTAGGGTGCGACCCAATCCCATTCCGAACTTGGAAGTCAAACCTAACGTCGCTGTTGTGCTACTAAGATGCGAGAGCTCTTGGGAAGCAACAGTGCTGGCATCTTCTTTCAATCAATCTTTTAATATGGAATTTACGATTTGCATTATGATTTCAATGCCTAGCTGTGTTGTTTGTGGACAATCATTTTTAGACGATATACGTTTTCTAAATCATATGATGGATAAACATGGTTTTCGAAATCCTAACACCGATAAACCTGATAGAAATAGTCGTGGATACTAATTTCATATATTTTTAAAATTTAAGTATTGTTTACAATACTTTCATTCCTCTAATTACACTAATGTTGTGTAATAGGGTGTGTAATAGGGTGTGTAATAAGAAGAATTTCCACTCAAGTGAGTATCTTTTACTTTCATGCCTACAGTAAGTTATCTTTGAGCTGATTTTACAAAGTTAGCTCTAAGCCTACTGAAAGTTAGCTTTTGAAGGCGTGACAGTTTCTTACTATGGCATTTTGTAAGTAACTTGTTCGTGACAATAAGTCAAAAAATAAATTTGTCACGCATAAAAAATGAGACATCCCTCTCTTACAGTTCTTACAAATTTGTAAGAGATTGTAAGAGACAGTAAGTGATTCTCAAATGTTAGTTATTGCAAGGGATGGTTCTACTTGCAAGTACAGCTCCAGTTTTTCTACATTTTTTCTGTTATACATGTCAAGGTATGATCCTATCATTACATTGTCAGGTGTTTGTAATCTATGTACACATATCATATCGCAAGCATCTAAATCATTAATTTTCTAACAACATGTTTAGGATCATATTCTAATTCTTACTTGTTTTTTGATCATGTTTACTTTTTGAATAACCAAATATGTCTAAGGATTGTATAATTTTGAATTATTTTTTATTTTTTGTATATAATTATGATAAAACATAGCGATCATCGGATTACAACAATTGCTTCAAATATTTCATCAATTATGTATTGACAATGACTTTACTTTCTAAAAAAATGACTTTACCGATACTGTTAGCAACAATCCTATTGCTTTCGCCTCTGACAATTGCCATTCCAGCTCAGAAGGCAGAAGCACTTCTGCCAATTAGTGGAACGGGCGTAATAATTGGAAATGGTGATGTGATAATGGGAATTGACAACGCAGGACAACTTAATGTACCATACCGAGGAGTTGCAGGACTTCCTGCATTTGATCCCCAATTCATTGGATATGTAGGTCTTCGTGAGGGAAATAGTGGAAGCTATTTTGCATCTACCGAACCTGGATGTCTCTGTGAAGGATGGGGTGTCAAGGTAGTAGATACTGGAGTTACTGGTTATGCAAATAATGCAATCGGCTCTTACAATCTAGATGTTGTATCCCTTACTGGTATTGATGGTGGCTCTACTGCAACGTCTGTTGTTGAAGTTCCAGATAGTTTTGCAACACCAGTGCTACGTGTAACGCATGATTACAAACCTTCACCAGATACATCACGATTATACGAAGTAACTGTTACTGTTGAGAACTTAAGTGGAGTAGACATGAACAGTGTACTTTACAGACGTGTCATGGATTGGGATGTGGGACCAACATACTTTAGTGAATATGTTACGATTCAGGGAACTGCAACCACTGCAAAAC
This sequence comes from Nitrosarchaeum sp., assembly GCA_018334095.1. Taxonomy (GTDB): domain Archaea; phylum Thermoproteota; class Nitrososphaeria; order Nitrososphaerales; family Nitrosopumilaceae; genus Nitrosarchaeum. The sequence continues at coordinate 37,928 of JAGXTE010000068.1, read as the reverse complement.
TAATCAAAAGTGGAAACAACGGATTCCTGACATCAGAACCTGGTTCAACTAATTTCTGGGGAACATATGATATTTTTCCTGGAGGATCAGAAGATGTTGATTTTGTAGATTTGGGTCCATCTGATCACGGTGCAGTATTTGACTTTGAAATAGGTCCAATAAAGGCAGGTGAAAAGACAGAGATCACAACATTTTATGGTAGCGCACCAAATGAATCAGAAGCATTACTTGCACTTGGAGCAGTAGGTGCCGAGCTGTATTCACTTGGCCAATCTAGTACTATAGATGGTCCAACACTTGGAACTCCAGTAACTTTCATCTTTGCATTTGGCAAAGTTGGCGGTGTACCAATTATTGATACCGATAATGATGGAGTACCTGATGTGAATGATAACTGTCCAACAACACCAAACACAGATCAAGCAGATTCCAACAATAACCGAGTTGGCGATGCATGTGATGTTCCAGACACTGACGGTGATGGAGTAGGCGATCCTATCGATAACTGTCCAACAACACCAAACCCAGGACAAGAAGACACTGACGGTGATGGAGTAGGAGATGCATGTGATAATGCAAATCCAGTTTGCTCTGATGTGAAACCAAATATTACCAAACTTTGGCCTCCAAACCACAAGCTAAAGACTGTGACTCTTAGCGGAGCTACAGACCCTGACGGTGATCCAATAACAATTGAGATCATTAGCATCTTCCAAGATGAAAAGACAAACGGACTTGGAGATGGCGATAAATCACCAGACGGCTTTGGAGTTGGAACAGACAAAGCTCAAGTAAGATCTGAAAGATCTGGAAACGGTGATGGTAGGGTATACTATATCGGCTTTACTGCAGATGATGGTAACGGCGGAACATGTAGCGGATTAGTTCAACTGCCAGTAGTACCACATGATCAATCAAAGAAGGGCATTGGTAACCAAGGTGCACTGTTTGATTCAACACTGCCATAGAACAACTATCTCTTTTTTTATTTTTTTAAACCGTAAACCATTGTTGCCAAATTATTATTTCTAAATCCTTAATAATTTAGAAAATCTACTACGCTTGTTTTAGACTTTCAGTTAAACTCCTAAATTATTTTTAAATTAATTCTGTAAGTAATCCAAAATCAATCTTACTCCAAAACCTGTAGCTCCTTTTGGATTGTATGGTTTATCTTTTGTTGCAATTTGTGTCCACGCAACACCTGCAATATCGATGTGAACCCAAGGTGTTTTTTCAATAGCATTTCTTAAAAACGCCGCAGCGGTAATCGTGCCTGCCGCTCTTCCAATTCCAACATTTTTCATATCTGCAACTTCAGATTTTATCATATCCATATAGTCTTCATTTAATGGAAGATTCCAAATTTCTTCAGTTGTTCTTTTTGAAGATTCAATAATCATATCTGTCAATTTTTTATTATTTGAAACCATACCTGCAATATTTGTTCCTAAAGCAATTATGCAAGCTCCTGTTAATGTTGCAAAATCGATAATTGCCTTTGGTGAATATTGTTTTTCTCCATATGATAATGCATCAGCTAAAATGATTCTACCTTCCGCATCTGTATTCAAAATCTCCGCTGTTTTTCCATTGTATAATTTTATGATGTCTCCTGGCCTATATGCTTCACCACCTGGCATATTTTCAACAGATGGAATAATCCCTACCAAGTTAATTGGTAATTTTAATTCTGAAACCACTTTCATGATTCCAATAACTGTGCATCCTCCACACTTATCAAATTTCATCTCATCCATTTTTTCACCCGGTTTTAATGAAATTCCACCAGTGTCAAATGTCACTGCTTTTCCAACTAACACAATTGGTTTTTCGTTTTTAGGACCACGAAAATGTTCTAAAATAATTAATTTTGGTTCGTTTTTACTGCCTTGTCCTACGGCAGAAATTCCACCAAATCCTCTTTTTTTGAGTTCTAGTTTTGATATTATGTTACATTTCATACTGTTCTTTTTTGCTATGGTTTTTACAAAATTTGCTAATGTTGTTGGTGTACATTCATTCGGTGGTAGATTTGCAATACTTTTTGTGTAAATTACCCCCTCTGAAATAATTTCTGCAGTTTTTATTGAATTTGAGATCTTCTTTGATTTAGAAATTAATATTGTGAGATTTGGATTAGCGTTTTCTTTTTTTGATTTATATTTTTCAAATTTATAAAGAGACATCTTACATCCCTCTACTATTTGAGATACTAGTGAAACAGGTTCTATTAGAGAACTTGGTGGTGCTACTATGGTAAATTCTTTCAGTTTCAATTCTTTAGCCTTTTGAGCAATTTTGCCTGAAACAAACCTGATCGTATCATTTGTAAAATCTTCTTTTTTACCTAATCCTGCTAACAGAATCCTCTGAGTTGATTTTTCATTAGTTGGAATTACTGATATTTTACCAAATATTCCACCCATGTCATTTATTGATTGTTTTACTGATGAGATAATTTTTGAATTAATATTTTGCAGTCCTAGTATTTTATCTGAATTTTCTAATACAAATCCGCAAAGCATTTGTGTTTTCTTTTTAGAATTACTTGGGTTTTCTACTTGTATCCTCATTATGCATATGGGTTTTGATGTGTTATTTAGATTTACTAAAGATCTATTTTTTTACTATTTGAAAATAAACTTGCCGATCTTATGAAAACAGCTTTTACAGTTTTACAATCTTGTTCACATTGCACATCTACTTTCGATTTATTTGATTTTACTCGTTTTGTTATAATTATTGCTTTTAACAATGGTAAAAGCGCCGCTCTTCCACCATACGCTGTTTTTTTATCTATTAGCCAAAACATCTCTAGTGCCGATTCTCCCAACATTTTTCTAAGTTTTATACCAAAATCTGAATAATGTCCGATCATTGTCAAATTACCTCTTGAAAGAAATTCGATCATTTTTGCAAATTTTACACACAAATAACACTGATTATCGTAAACTATTATTGGCAATTCATTTTTGATATCCACATTTACCAATAGATTTCATTAGATTAAAATTTTGCAGAAGTAGATTTTTATTAAATTTCTAGTTATCGCAATCGTGAAATGAGACTAAATTACTATCTAATCAAAAAAAATGTTCTTCGTGCTCGTAAATTAGTAATTAAAGGAGTAAGCAAAGCTGGTTCTGGTCATCCAGGTGGCTCTTTCTCTATGGCTGAAATTTTGGGATGTTTATTTTACAATCATTTGAAATATGATCCAAATAATCCTCAGTGGGAAGATCGAGATCGATTAATCTTATCTAAAGGACATGCAGGACCTGGCTTATTTTCAAATATGGCAGTTGCAGGCTATTTTCCTGAGTCTCAACTTGAAACTTTAAGACAATTTGGAAGTAAATTACAGGGCCATCCTGATCTAAAATGCCCTGGAGTTGAATTTTGTGGTGGTTCTTTAGGAACTGGTTTATCATATTCTATTGGAGTTGCGCTTGCTGGTAAAATTGATGAAAAAAATTATCATGTCTACACCATAATAGGTGATGGTGAGTCTGATGAAGGACAAATATGGGAAGCGGCAATGACAGCTGCAAAATACAAAGTCGATAATCTTACAGTTTTTTTAGATAGAAATTTTATACAACAGGACTCATACACAGAAAAAATTATGCCATTAGATAAAAAATTAGAAGGCGACGATATCTCTGAAATGTGGAAAGATGCTTCACGATGGAAGACAGGTGACAAATGGAGATCATTTGGATGGAATGTAATTGAAATTGATGGACATAGAATTGAGCAAATTGACGCAGCTATTACTAAAGCAAATTCTACAAAAGGTATTCCATCAATAATCATCGCTAGAACAATTAAAGGAAAAGGAGTTGAACACATGGAAGATAATCCACAATGGCATGGAAAAGCACCTGATTCAGATGTTACACCGATAATTGATTTAGAACTTGATTCTCAGTTTATGATTGCTCCTTCAATCATTGCTGGTAATATGAATAATCTTGAAAATGAGATTAAACGGTGTATATCTGGCAGAGCTGACTTTATTCATCTTGATGTTATGGATGGCCAATTTGTTCCAACAAAAACTTTTGATCATGCAAAAATCAAAGAATTACGATCATTAACAGTACTCCCATTTGATACACATCTAATGATCAATGAACCTGTAAAACATATCAAAGATTATGTTGAAGCTGGTAGTGATATAATCACTGTACATGTTGAAGTTTGTGATGAAACAAGTTTTAGTGAAATACATGATTATCTAAAACAAAATCAAGTTGGTGTAGGTCTTGCAATTAATCCAAATACCGAACTTCCTGAATGGTCTTACAAATTCATTCCCTCTCTGGATCAACTAATTGTAATGTCTGTTGTCCCTGGAAAATCTGGTCAAAAATACATTGAAGAAACCCATGAAAAAATGACTAGATTGAAAGCTATTCTAAATGAGCACAAGTTTTCTGGCTATATTGAGGCTGACGGTGGTGTAACTTTTGACAATATTGGCTCTTGTTTTGCAGATGGTGCCCGGGTTTTTGTGGGTGGCAGTGCAATTATTGGAAAACAAGATGTACGTGGTGCTATTAGAGATTTTAGAAATCAAGTTCTTAAAACTAAACGAAAATTATTACTTGATAAAGCAAATGAATTAGGAGGTTCTGAACTTGTTAAAAAATGGATTGGACTACATGTTGTTGGAGAAAAACAAGAACAGATTAAACAAATAGCAGAAGAGGCAAGACATCTTTGAATCCACCTACTATGACGGACATGCGTTCAGAGTATTCAAAAATACTAATTGAATTAGGAAAAGAAAATCCAAACATAGTAGTTTTGGGTGCAGATACAACTGATTCACTCAAAACTTCTGGTTTTGGAAAAGTGTTTCCAAATAGATTCTTTAATGTAGGTATTGCAGAAGCAAATCTAGTTTCAATATCTGCAGGACTTGCAGCTTCTGGAAAAATATCCTTTGCTAGCACTTATGCCATATTTTTACCTGGTCGTGCAGTTGATCAAATAAGAAACGGAATAGCTTATCCTTCTCCTGGAAATAAAAAAGGTCTTAATGTAAAGTTAGTTGTCTCTCATGGTGGTTTATCAGTTGGACCTGATGGTGGTTCACATCAACAAATTGAAGATATTGCAATCATGCGAGTGATTCCAAATTTTCGAGTTTTTATCCCTGCTGATACAATTGCAGTTTCAAAATTAACTAGATTGATGGCAAATGAATATGGTCCATTTTACATGAGAATGGCAAGATCAAACACGCCAGTAGTTCATTCAGAATCTCAAGATTTTCAAATTGGTAAAGGAATTACAATTCGTGATGGCTCTGATTGTACTATTGTTGCATGTGGAATTACTGTAAGGATGGCCCTTGAAGCAGCTGAATCTTTACAACAAGAGGGAATATCTTGTAGAATTTTGGACATGTTTTCTATAAAGCCAATTGATGGCGATATATTAGAAAAAGCAGCAAGAGAAACCGGATGCATAGTTACATGTGAAGAACATAATATTCTAGGAGGTATGGGCTCTGCAGTTACAGAATCTGTTTCTGAAAGATATCCTGTTCCAATTAAAAGAATTGGCGCTCAAGATATGTTTGGCGAATCTGCACGAGATAACGAAATTCCGTTACTTTTAGAAAAACACGGAATAACATCTTTTAATATGGCAAAACAAGTAAAAGAAATAAGGAGTAGAAAATTATGAAAATTTTTCTTGATAGCGCAAATTTGGAATCCATCAGAAAATTTAATGATATGGGTTTGTTGGATGGAATTACTACAAATCCATCTCTTATGTCAAAAGAAGGAGGTAATCCAAAAAACGTTATGCAAGAAATCACCAAAATTATCAAAGGCGATGTTAGCTTGGAAGTTGTAAGTACTGAATATTCTGAAATGATCGAAGAAGGAAAACGTTTACGTCAATATGGTAAAAATGTTGTTGTTAAAGTCCCAATGACTTCTGATGGTTTGAAAGCATGCAAATCTCTTTCATCAGAAGGAATCCCTGTAAATGTTACCTTGGTTTTTTCTCCAAACCAAGCATTACTAGCTGCAAAATCAGGTGCAAAATACGTTAGTCCATTTATTGGTCGATTGGATGATATTGGTCAAGACGGAATGAAATTGATTAAAGACATTAAGGAAATATTTGATAATTATAAGGATGATTTTAAAACACAGATTCTTGTTGCAAGTATTCGTCATCCGTTACATGTAATTGATGCAGCAAAGATTGGAGCACACGTTGTAACTTTACCTCCAAATGTTTTAGATAAAATGCTTCAACACCCATTAACAACTATTGGGCTGGAAAATTTTCTATCTGATTGGAAAAAACTAAAAGATGGAAATTCTGACATTAAAATTTAAAATTTACATATCTAAAATTATATGAAGTACAATTGCTTGATATGATGAGCTTAAATAAATATAAGATACCTTAACTAACCTTATGGGAAAAATCAAGATTAGGACCGGTAGGGGAACTGGAACCAGAGAAATTGATGACGATAAAAAAGGCTGGGCAGGCGACGAATACAAAAAAATTCAAGACGAAAAGAAAAAACAAGCCGCAAATAGAATGGTTCACACCGGTAGAGGAACTGGCTCAAAGAGACTGGGGGATTTACCAGATTCAAAACCAAGACCTTCAACTGAGGGCATGACCAGAATTACCGGTAGAGGAACAGGTTCAAGAAAGAGTACTAACAAAGGTTCATCGTAGAACCTCAATTTTCCTTTTTAATTAGTTTGCATTATACAAAAATTATTTTCTCTAAAATCATCTATAGTCATAATCATGTAAAATTAATTCGCTTGTAATTATGCCTATTTTATTACAATTGCTCATAAAATTTAGTATTGACTGATATACAGTAATTAATCTTGTCTAGTATATTTTTGAAAATTGAAAACTATTTCTTATAATACTCTACCGTGAATATTATCCTGTTTTATCTACCAATCCAACCCAATTTTTTGAAATAAATAAACATCAATGCAACAGGTATTGTTGATGCCAAAATAATTAATATTAATACTGTATACGGTCCTAAAAATGATACTTGCTCATTTAGCCCACCTGGTAAATTTATGTTCATTCCATAAAATGTACCAATCACTGTTCCAGGAATTGCAAATGTAAAAATTATTGTTAATGCCGCAAGTACTTTATTTGTTTTTTCAGTACTTAACATAAAGTCTGTATCCTTGTATATTTCCATTGTTTCTCTAGATTCTTCCAGTGTTTCAATTACTTTGTCAATGTGGTCTATTACATCATCAAAATATAGTGATAGATCATCTTCCTCAGAAAATTTTTTGATATTTTTTGTAATTTCTAATACAAATTTCTTTAATGGATTCGCTATTCGTCTCATTACGTTAATTTCTCTTCTAAGTAATGCTATACTTCTTGCAACCGATATCTTTTCGTCAAACACTTCATCTTCAAGATCATCTAAATTTGCAATTACTTTTCTTGATATGTGTAAGAGTTCATCCACTAGAATGTCTATTATTTCATGGAGAAGATATTCTGCAGATTTTCCTAATATTCTTTCTTTTCTATGTATATCTAAATCATTTTTACAAATATTTACTAAATCTACTAATGGCTTTAAATCTCCTTGATGAACTGTTATGAGAAAATCTTTTCCTATGAATATTGATAGCTGACTATTTCTTGAAATCCCTGGTTGTCTTAATAGAGATGGAAAATGTAATATCACAAAAAAATGATCCTGATAACTATCTAATTTTGGAAGTTCGGATTTAGTCATACAATCTTCAATGTTTAATGTATTCAAACGATATGTCTCAGCTAGTTTTTCAATATCACTTCTATCTGGATTTTGTAAATCAATCCACAAAAACCTCTTACCCTCAACGGTTTCAATTTTTCTTTCTACAGGTATCGCTTGGGGTTTTTTCCCAACATGTAGCCTGTTAGTGATGAATCCTTTTTTCAAGTTGAATGGTAGCTCGATTTAACAAATTTAAAGCGATCGCTTGTTTTGCCTATTTTTTATAATTCTCATAAATTAGATTATTTTCTAGAATTTTAGCTATTTCCATGGAAGAAAGAAATTGACGCCAATCCATGTGAGCCCGATTGTTATTCCCATAGCTATCCACCAAAATCTCATGACTATAAATTCTGTTAGTTAATAATAAATCTACAGGCTAATTTTCAATGAGATAAATCAAAGATTATTACGGGATAAACAATTTTTTATTCTTGTGGCCCTCGTAGTACAGTGGCTAGTATAGGGGACTGTGGATCCCCGGACAGGGGTTCGATTCCCCTCGAGGGCCTACAAATTTTTTATGTTTTTAACCTACAATTTCTCGTGCAATTCTATCATGACATGAACATTTACAAAATCTGTAAAAATTTCCATCATGTTCTGAATTACAGATATTGCAACCTTTACCTTCTGCCATTTTTGCAGTTTTTATAATTGTGATATTTTTATTTTTTGGTAAATTAATTTTTAAAAAATACCATATTTGCTTGATTCCATTTCTTCTTTTATTGCAAGCTTAAATCTAGGTATTTTGCCTTCTAAATTACTTGTAAGCCAAGAAAGAAATTTTTTTTCTAAACCCTTACCTTTGAATTTATCAAAATCAACTCCCATCTGATCAGCTAGTTTTTCAACTAATGTTTTATTGACACTCACAACGAAAAAGTGCCATCCAAACGCAAATTCAGAATCTGTCATAACAAAATCATCCTGACTGTGAACCATCTCTTCCAAAAGTGAAAGCTGGTTTGTTATTGCTTTACTTGTTTTATCATAATCTATTGCAGATACATTAATGTTAATTCTATCCATCATGATTCTATACGATTTACATAAAATAAAAGGATTACATATATTATTTTAAAAGATGTTCAAAATCAATATTGAAATGAGTTTTCATTATGTCTATGTAAGTTTTAATGGATTCCGGGATTTTCTCTCCGCATGACACTCCTAAATTCTTTGCATTAATCCAAATTACTAGAGTTTGAATAATTGTCAAAAATCTATCATTTTCAATTTCTGGAATACTTATAGCCTTTGTATATCTCTCAGCAAATTCCCATGCAGTTACAAAATCTATACATTTAACTCCAAAAACTGCTAATACTTGTTCTTGTAAACTATTTGCTTTTTTAAAAGGAACTAAATTAATTATATATGGAAATTTTACTTTTTCAGGAAGACAATCAGGTAATGGTCCCCAAATAGTAATTATTCTTGTACCTGATTTTAGATCTTTAAATTTATTCATCATACTACTGATAATACCTTCATTTGTAAACCAAAACAAAATTGCGGTAGCATCAGAAATATCTACATTTTGTATATCGTCACAAATTAATTCTCCTGACATCTTGTTTTTTCCTAGAATGTTTTTTGCTAGTTTAATTTTATCTGGATTATTATCTACGCCCACAGCTTTTCTCACCTGATATTCTTTCAATGCTATGGAGATTCCAGTTCCATCTCCACATCCAAGATGATAAAAAATATCATTTTTTTCTAATTTTAAAAAATTAAAAATATCTCTAAATGATTTCTCTGGCAATTGAACTTCTTCTCCACTAATCACGCTTTTTGGTAATGATTTAAGATATTCTTCTATTTTCAATATTATGATTAAAACTATACTTTAATTATTCTCTTATGCTTTCAAGTTTTGAAACTGCTTGCCATAACTGTGTTCTTACATACGAAGGCATGTTTGGATCTTGTGTAACATCATCAAGCAAACTTATTGTGTTGTTTGCTCTTACTGATAATGAGTATTCTTCATTATTTAATTCCGATATCAAATCTGTAATTGATTTTTTAATTGTCTTTGGTGTTGAATGACTTGTAGCAATTTGATTTAATGTCTCAATTGCTTCCTTCATTGATTCTTTGTTTTGTTTTTCATCAGCCATTTTTTACACCATTTATTGTTAATTTGAGAATATATAGTCACATCTCTAGAAATATGTTATCTGACTCTATTGATACGTTATATGATGCTAAATCTCTAATTTTAGCTGGAAATTTAACTAATTTACCAGTTTTACAATCAAATTGGGCTCCATGCCATCCACAAATTACATTACATCCATCTAATTTTCCCTCTGATAGACTTGAACCAGAATGAGTACACGAATCATCCATGGCGCAATAAGTACCGTCAACATTTGCAACCATTATCTCTTTACCATCAATTGAAACTTTGATCATTTTTCCAGGAGGAACATCTGCAGTTTTTCCGGCTATAATTTTACCCATTATCGTTTTTAATCAATCATTCTTAATATTTTTTCGTATATGTGTACAATTGTGATAAGAAATGCAGTTGATTCAGACAAATCTATAATACTAAACTTTTGTCAGAATACTTTTTCATGGGGTGATTATATTCAAGATATCTGGAATTCTTGGTTATCTGAAGGTAGTTTATTCATTGTAGAGAAAAAATATCCAGTTGGTATAATTCATGCACTGTTCTCTAAAAATCAAGTATGGATTGAAGGAATTAGAATTAATCCTGATTTTCGTAGACAAGGTTTAGCTAAAAAATTAGTTCAACATTTAGAATTAATTGCTAAACAAAAACAAATTCAATTTTCTTTTATGTTAATTGATATTGAAAATCAAAAATCTCTCTTAATGGCAAAAAATCTTGGTTATGGTATATTTCAAACATGGAATTTTTATTTACTTATTCCTCAGATTAATAATAATTATGAAATAAAATTTGGCACTAATTTTGATCACTCAAAAATTCCTCAATATGTAAAATCTTGGAGATGGTTGCCTTTAGATAAAAAAACCATGTTGTCTCTTCATAAACAAAAAAAAATAATTTTTTCTGATAAAACTGGCTCAATTTCTATTGCAATTCTAACTGATTCTGAGCATTTTGATAAAATTTTGATTGTAACTTTAATTTCCGGTTCACTATCAAATACATTGAATCTAATTTCATACATACAAAATTATGGAGCAGAAAATAAATATCGAAAAATACAAATTTTAACTAGATCTAAATTATCTGAAATAAATACATTAGAACATAAAATTACATTTAACCTAATGAAAAAATCTTTGGCCTAACTCTCTTTTACAAATCTAATTGTATTTTTTAAAATACCCAAATTCTCAATCTCCATTTCTACTTTATCCCCATTTTTAAGAAATACAGCATTAGGTTTGTTTAACATTACTCCTGCTGGAGTTCCAGTTGAAATAATATCTCCTTTTTCTAGAGTCATTACCTTACTTAATCTAGAAACTATTTCTGGTATTTTTATGAACATATTATTTGTAGATGAATTCTGTCGTAACTCACCATTGATTTTTGTTGTTAATTTCAAGTTCTGTGGATCCTTGATCTCATCTGATGTTGTAATCCATGGTCCAGACGGTGCAAATGTATCGAAACTTTTTCCTCTAGTGAATTGCTTGTCTTTAAACTGAATATCACGTGCAGATACATCGTTTAGTATCATATATCCAAATATTGCATCTACAGCTTGCTTTTCATTGATATTTTTACAATTTTTACCTATGATTAAAGCCAACTCAACTTCATAATCTAATTGTGTTACAAAATTAGGACAGATAATGTCTGAATCTGTTCCATTTAAGGTAGTCCTAGGTTTTAGAACTATGGCAGGTTCATCTGGTGGTGATAAATTCTGTTCTTTTGCATGATCTATATAATTAAAAGCCAAACATATGATTTTATTTGGATTTGGAATTGGACTTAATAATTTAAAATTTGATAGGCTTTCATCGTATGGTAAAGTGTTAATTTTATCCTTAATCTCATCAAACCATCCATCAAAAAGAAAATCCTTGATATTTTGGGGAATTGGAACTCCTGTTTGATAAGTTATTTCATCTTTTGTTGCAACTTTATCTCCTTTTACAAAACCATATGTCTCATTATTTTCATGAACTAATCTTGCTATTTTCATAATCTTATCACTTACTTATGTGTAAAAATTGCCTGATTTTGTGAATCTTTTCTACAATATCCAAATCTGACAAATTGTATTTCTTCACCATCTTTTAATTCTAAATAATGGGGTTCTGTATAAACCTCTAATTCTTCTAAACTATCTTCATTAAATTTTTCATCAATAAACAATTGTTTTGGAATAAGAATTTTGATCATATGTGCATCTTTCTGTGGAATCCATTGTATTTTTTGTATGTCTGAATTAGATTCACCTTCCGTAAATTCTCCTAATAACTCTCCATTATTTTTTGATATTTTGATGTTGCCTAATCCTAACAATCTGATTTGAGTACCTTTCATATTTTCAACATCTTCTCCTGAAATGTAGAAATTCTCATCAATGTTGATTTTTCTTTTACCCATATTCTTTATTGGGTGATTGGCAATTTCTACAAATGAAAATGGTAATTTTTTAATTGTAAGTTTTTTTGGTTTGCTTACCATGAATAATCTAATACTATCCGCATCAACAAATTTTCTGTTAAATGACTCAAGAGCATCAAATGGTGCTAATGTGTTTGCTTTAGTCAATCCTAATGATAAGATGAATTTTTTTATTGCTTCTGGTTTAATTCCTCTTCTTCTAAGTGACTCTAAGGTTGGTAATCTTGGATCATCATACCATGATACTTTACCCTCTTCAATCAATGGTTTGAGAATTCTTTTAGATATTGGCATTCCTTTGAATTCGAGCCTAGAAAAGAAATCCTGATATGGTTTTCGCATATTTAGTGCATCCAAAATAGCATCTATCAACTCTTTTCTTAATTCAAATTCCTTTGAACGAAAAGCATGGGTTACCCCATCAATACTATCCTCTATTGCAACAGCAAAATCATAACTTGGCCAAACTCGATATTTGTTTCCAAGTGTGTAATGTTTTTCTTCTATTATTCTAAACAATACGGGATCTCTCATCACTGCATTATCTGCTTTCATATCTCCTCGAAATCTTACAATTGCATCTCCCGGCTTAAATTTGCCAAACATTTTCTCCCAGCCTTTATTACTTTGTTTAATGTCTTCTCTACTACATTTACAAGCTATACGCTCCCGTCTATTTTCACTAATATCCTCTCTTTTACAAGTACAAACGTAAGCCTTTCCAGAATTAATTAGTTCTATACCTTTTTCATAAAATATTTCCATATCATCTGAAGTATTTTTTATCACATCAAATTTTATTCCTAACCAGTCTAACCCAACTTTAATTGCAGCATGATATTCCATTCTTTCAGCTTCTGGATTAGTATCATCCATTCTTAAAATAAATTTTCCACCATACATTTTTGCATATTCTGCATTAATGATAGCTGCTTTAGCATGTCCTATGTGTGGATATCCGTTAGGTTCTGGTGGAAATCGAGTAACAACTTTTCCATGTTCTGCATTTTTTAGCAGAGGAAGTCCTTCTCTTTCTTCAGTTTTCTCCTTTGGGATTAAAATATCTGGGAAATTTTCTTCAATTACTTTTTTTTGTTCTTCAAATGATAATTGATTAATTTCAGAAACAATTGTCTTGATCTCTTCAGATATCTCTTTTACTCTTGTTCTAAATTCCGGTTTTGTTCCTAGGATCTTTGCTAATACAATTTTATCCTGAGTTTTCCCCTCATGTTCAAATGCATTTTGTAAAGCTATTTTTCGGATCTCATTTTTTGCCTCTTCGTCCAAAGTATCTACCTATGTCTTGCTGTTTGCATTGCCTTTTTTATACTAACTCTGTCTGATTTTAGGTAGATTCAATATTTTTCATGTACAGAAAAAATCTTGGTTTTATTCTAAAATTCAATATTATTTCATTTTCTGTATCGGAATTTCTAATAATTTACATCTAGAGTCAATTAGCATACATTGTGAATGAATTTGTTCAACGGTGATAAATCCGCATTTATGACAAAAAAATTCATTTTCTTTCTTACAAACACTACATTTTTTATTTACTTCTAGTGTTTCACCACACTTTCTACATGAATCTATTCTCATTAATTTTCTAACATCTTTACACTACATTATACTTGGTCAGCTAGCAAGCTTACTCGTATGATCTATGATTTACTCTACTCTATAATCTGCTAAGACATACTATAATCATGACAACAAAACTTGTTCAGGAAAACAATACCTGGAATAAAATGGTTCATGCCCCATTCAAAAAGGTCGTAAAATTCGATCTTATTTGCATGGGTCTTGGAATCATGATGGGTATTGGAATAGGTGCTTACTTGGTTGCAGGAGCATAGTCTCCTCACCAAATTTTTTATGTAATGCAATATGCCATAATCATTGAATTTTAATCAAAAATTTGATATCTGAATTAGAATGATCTGTTTAAAATAGAAAAACATGAAAAATTATTAAAATAACCACAAGATATCTACAATTATTTTTAACCAGCGATAAAGATGATTAATTGATGGCTGATCTTATTGATAAAACTGCAAACTATGTTTTAGATCTTGCTAGCCCTCAAAGGCTCAATATTTTATTTAAATTATTAAATAAAGATTCTACTCCTACCGAAATTGCAAAGGAATTAGAATCAACCAAGCAAGAAGTTCATAGAAATTTTATTAGATTAGAGGAAAGCGGTCTTATTGAGAAAAAAAATAATGGAAAATACAGTACTACTACATTTGGAGAAACGGTTTGCACCCAAGTTCCAACAATCGTATTCTTTTCCCAAAATAGAAAATATTTTGAAGAACATACATTTATTGACATTCCTTACAAATTTAAAATTCGATGTGGACAGCTTGCTGTAAGTCAACATGTTAAAGGCATATCAAAAGTTTTGGAACAGTGGAAGGCAATTTATAAAAATTCTAAGGAGTACATATATGAAATATTATCTGAAGCTCCTTTGGATCTTATCGAGCCTCTAGTTAAACAAATTAAAAAAGGAATTAAGTTTCAGTATATCTTCTCTGAATCCACAGTAGTTCCTAAAGGACGAAAGGACTTATTGAAAAAATTAGGATTTAACAATCTTATTGAAAAAGGATTGATAGAAAGAAAAATGGCAAAAAATGTTCAGACTGTAATAGTTCTAAATGAAAAAGAGGCTTGTGTTTTGTTTCCTAAAAATGATGGTGAATCAGATCTTACTGAAATGTTTTATAGTGATGATCCTATGTTTCATGAATGGTGTCTTGATTATTTTCGCTTTTGTTGGTATGGTTCAGATGAATTCATTGAGAGTAAGTTAAAAGAATGATTTTGTACTTATTTTCACATAATTTACATCATATCATTTTTTTGTAGGAATGAATTATACCACATAATGTCTAATGATATTATGAAATCATTAATTATAATGATTCAAAATAATTATGGAGATGCTGACATTTTATTAAGGATTTTAAATAATCTTAAAAATGAGAAGCCATTGTTTCCCCCAGACAAGGAATATCTGGATATTGTTTTACACAAATATTTTCCTAATGAAAAATTTTGAATTTTTAATGAGTAAACTATCTTGCCAAAATAGATTTTTTTTAAATCTATACGCTTCTTTTTACTACAAAATCTAAAAGATCTACTAATTCTATTTTAGCAGTACCTGAATAATTTGAAAGCGATTTTTTTGCCATTTCTGCATAATGTAAAGCCTGTTTTCTTACCTCTTCTTCTATTCCAAGTGAACGAATTACATCTACAGCTTTTTCAAGCTCATTTTTAGTTGCTTTTGGATTTCCAAATACTTTTAGAATCACTTTTCTATCTTTACCTTTTGATAATTTTATTGCCATGAGAATTGGAAGCGATTTTTTACCTTCTCTAAGATCATTACCAACAGGTTTTTTTGTAATTTTTGAATCTCCCATTACACCAATAAGATCATCTGTAATCTGAAAAGCAATTCCTAAATTCTTACCAAAATTTGATAAATTTGAAATATCTTTTTGATTATCTGTTGCACAAATTGCACCCATTGAACAAGATACATCAAATAACGCAGCAGTTTTTTTACCAATCATTGCGATGTACTCATTTTGTGTAGGGATCCTTTTTTCTTCAGCCATTTTTACATCTAATAATTGGCCTTCGCATACATCTACACATGCCTTTGCCAACCTGGAAACTAATTGAACTATTGCATCATTGGATAATTTTGCATCTGAAATAATTTGATATGCCTTAGAAAATAATACATCTCCAGCTAGTATTGCAATAGGCATTCCAAATTTTTTATGTACTGTAGGTACTCCATGACGCATTTCATCATTATCCATAATGTCATCATGAACTAAAGTAAAATTATGTATCATTTCTACTGCACTTGCAGCAGGCATTGCAATTGTTGTATTGCCACCTAATATTTGACAACTCTTTATTACCATGTGAGGTCTGAGTCTTTTTCCTCCATGGATGATGAGATGCGATGCTGCATCATATAGCATTTTAGGATCTCCTTTTATCTTAGAATTTAGATATCTATTGACAATTTTTGCATTTTTTTCAATTGTGTTTATTTTTTTCATCTTACCAATCTCCATTTATCATCTGGAAGATGATTTTGTATTGCCTTTTTTAATTCTGTTTGTAAATCCGAATTAATCCAAGATGATAAAATATTTTTATATTTTTCCAACATTTTATTTTCAGACTTGTCTAGAAATATCAATGCAATTAACATCCATGGGCAATAAATTTTTGGATTGTTTTTAATTTCAGAAAGAAGTTCAGATGCTGAAATCCATTTTATCTCATCTATCTCCCCTTCTATCATTTTAAATTTAGTTGATTCATCAACAATCCCAATTAGAGTACCACAAATTTCGTTCTCAGAACCTATGTTTTTGTAGGGTACATGGTATTCAAACTTCATTAAATAATCCATCTTACAAGAAATACCAACTTCTTCAGGCATCCTTCGCTCGGCTGACGATGTATACGTCTCACCTTCTCTTGGATGGCTAGCTACCGTTCCATCCCAATCCTCTGGCCATAGCATTTTTTCTTTTGCTCTTCTTGTTAGAACCAATCTTCCACTTTTATCAAATAACAAGGCTGTAAATGCCCTGTGAAGTTTTCCATTTGGCAAATGGCATTTTACTTTTTCCTCTGAACCTATTGGATTATCGTTTTCATCCACTAAAATTACATATTCATCAGACATTTTTTTTACCTCTAACCAGTGTTCCTTCATACTTGTTGTTTTTAATCGCTTTTACTATTCTTTCTGGTTTGTTACCGTTTACAAAAAAAACATTCATTCCACTCTTTGCAATAATAGATGCTTCTTCTATTTTTCTAGTCATTCCTCCTGTTACATCCATTTTGTTTTCAGAAATTTTAGGATTTTCTCCATTTAACTCATAAATTAATTTTTTAGTTTTTAGATCTGAGTATAATCCATCTTCATTTAAAGCAAAAATTACCAATCTTGGTTTTAAAATTTTTGCTAAATGAGTCATTATTTTATCTCCTGATAAAATGTATGTTTTCTTATTTCCATACCAGAGTGCATCTCCATACGTGATTGGTATTAATCCTGACTTTGCAATTTCCGTTATTTCTTTTACTTTTTTTATCACTGGGATATTTCCTGACATGAAATCCGTTGGAGGAAGAGAATATGGATTTAGTTTATTTTTTACAAATGCATTTAATATTATTTTGTTAAGATCAATCATTGAATTTTTAACTACAGCTACTCCACGCATGTCATATCTATTTGGTTTAGTATGCATGTCATATTTTACAGACCAATAATGCCCAAATGATCCTCCTCCATGAACGATAATGATTGGCTCATTAATTTTCTTCAAATTTTTAGCAATATTTTCAACAACTTTTTTTCTAGGACTGAGTGGCTTTTCTTTATTTGTGATGATAGAACCTCCTAGTTTTATGAGAATCATGCAATCACCAATACCTAGTCCATTAAAAAGTATCCAATCCTTTAAAATCGATTTTTACAGAAAAGCACTCATAATCATTCATCTTTAATTCTGAAATAATTTTTTCCAAATTTGACTCATCGGATAAAGCAATAATACATCCACCTCCACCTGCACCCGTAATTTTTGCCCCAAAGGACGAATTTTCTGCTATTTTTATCATTTTTCGTAATTTTTCATTAGAGATGCCTATCGTTTCTAAAAATTCTTGATTGTCTTTCATACATTTACCCAATCCACGTAAATCATTATTTTTTAACATGATGTTGACACGATTTACTAATTCTAATTCTTTTTGGCACATGATGGAAAATTTTTCTTCATTTTTTTCTTTGAATTGCTTAACATTTGATACAACCACTTCTGTTGAATGCTCAATGTTAGAATTTGCAATAACTAGATGAAAGTTTGGTTCAGATTTAATTTGAGAAAATCCTTTTTCTTTATCGTATTCCATTAGTCCGCCAAACGTACAAACTGTACAATCAGCTCCTGATGTGTTTTGAAAAATTGTTCTTTCTGCCTCTATAGCTAACTCTAAAATTTTTTCTTTACTAGTTTTTTCAAATAATTTGGATATTGCAGCTGCTCCTGCTACGCAACATGCAGATGAAGATCCTAATCCAACTCCTGACGGAATTTCTGATTTAACATGAATCTTAATTCCCTCTGCTTGATTATATTTTTTAATCATTTTATTTGCTAAATATACAAATGGTTTTAATGGCGAACTTATTTCATTTATTGATTTATTGAGTGAAACTTCTAATTCTCCGATGTTTGATTTAATTATAATTTTATTTTCAGGAATTCTTTCAGCTGTTACTGTAATTCTTTTATCAATAGCACAAAGAATTGCTTTTATTCCATATACAACAAAATGTTCTCCAAAAAGAATGACCTTTCCAGGTGCAGAAGCTTTAGAAATCAAGTGAAAATGATCGACCCATATCCAACAACAGAACTCTTATCTCCTGAAATGTCTCCACTTGTGGCATATTTTAATAACTCTCCTTTTGTTGCACCGATCTCTTTGCATGCAATCATTGTTGATGCTATTGCACCATATCCACATGCACTAATGTCTCTTTTATGTAAAACGTCATAAAATCTATCTACATCTAACTCTAAAATAGGCTCAATTAATGCTGAATCTTGTTTATGTGCAAACTCGTTAGACTCGTAATGTGTAAAATCTGAAGAACCTATGATCATGACTTTGTTTTTCTGAGCTATTTTTGCCACGGCAGTACCAACTTTAATTGCAATTTCTTTACTCTGATTTATTAAAGCAATAGGAACTATTTTGAAATTTGCTACAATCTCTTGTAACATTGGAATTTGTACTTCAAGACTATGTTCTCTTGAATGAGAAAAATTATCTATTTCAATTATATCTGTTAATTTTGAAATCTCTTCTGCAATTTTAGAATCAACTTCAACTTCTCCTAGAGGTGTTTCCCATTTAGTATCTGTCATTGTTGCTACACTACTTCCTATTCCCCAATGGTTTGGTCCTATGATGATGAATAGATCTGGTAGGTCTGAAGATATTTCATAAAATGAATTACATGCTATTGGACCTGAATACACATATCCTGCATGTGGGCAAATTAC
This sequence comes from Nitrosarchaeum sp., assembly GCA_018334095.1. Taxonomy (GTDB): domain Archaea; phylum Thermoproteota; class Nitrososphaeria; order Nitrososphaerales; family Nitrosopumilaceae; genus Nitrosarchaeum. Next base: position 18,382 of record JAGXTE010000068.1, on the reverse strand, counting down.
TCCAAAAATTTTTTTTTTGATATTTGACGGTGGAATTTTACCTGGACCCAAATTATGTAGAAAACATTGTTTGATTAATTTTTTTAATTCTTTTTTTTCATTTGGATAGAACATTCCGGCTACTGCCGGCGTTCTAATTTGCATTACTCTATTTCCTCTTCCGTTATCTTTGTTTCAAAATCATCGATTTCGTATTTCATTGGTTCATCCTCTTTTAATTCTCCTCTTTCGATGAGAATTTGACGAACTAATAGCCAATATACTGTGGCAAGAGCTTTTCTTCCTCTGTTGTTTGCAGGAATGATCACATCTAATTTTGATGTAATGTTGTCAGTATTTGAAATTCCAATTACTGGAATGCCTGCATTTGTTGCTTCTGTAATTGCTTGTACATCCACTTGAGGATCGGAAATTAGAACTAATTTTGGTTCAATATAATATGGTAGAGATGGATTAGTGAGAGTTCCAGGCATAAATCTTCCTAGTAATTTTTTAGAACCTAACATTTCACAAAATTTCTCAATAGGGGTGTTAGCATATTGTCTAGCTGAACATACAATTAGCTTATCTGTTCCTAAACGATTGATGAATTTAGCTGCTATTTTGATTTTTTCTAATGTTATGTCGATATCTAACATGTAAAGTCCTTCAGGACTGGCTTTTGTGATAAATGGAGTCATGAATTTTGTCTTTACTGGAGTTCCTACTCTGATTCCAGTAGATAGTATCTTCTTTTTGATGTCTGTGGATTCTGCTTGTTCACTCATAGCGATTTTAAATCTCTGCCATACCGCGTATTAAATCATGCTCTGATAGGCGTATAAGCTCGTTTAGCTTTGCGACTCTTTCTCCACCTACTATGCCAACTTTGAGCATTTTTGACTTTGTTGCTAATCCTATATGAGCAATATGTGAATCTGTAGATTCCCCCGATCTATGTGACGTGATTAATTTTATATTATTTTGGTTAGCTACTTTGGCAAATTCAAATGCATCATAAAGACTACCTGCCTGATTGACTTTTAGAATTGCAGCATTACATGATTTCATGTTGATTGCCTTTGTTAGAATATCTTTATTTGTAACTGTTAGATCATCGCCTGTTACTAGTGTTTTTGGAAATTTAGCAGTTAATTCTGCCATATCCTCAAAAGCTTCTTCATGAACTGCATCTTCGGCATAAATTAATTTGTATTTTTTAATAATATTTGCTGCAAATTCAATTTGTTCTTCTGAAGAATTAACGAATCCTGCTCTTTCGTAAACATATTTCTCTTTTTCTTCACTCCATTGGGTAGATGATGCAAAGTCTACTCCCAATGCCACTTCTTTACCTAATGTAAATCCCAAATTCTCACAAGCTTTTGCTGAAAGTTCTAATGCTTTTTCATTTTTTAATTTTGGAGCCCATCCACCTTCATCCCCTCGTCCATTAGTAAAACTTGGATCTTCTTTTTCCAAAATACGACGTAATTCCTTATGAACTGCCAAATTAGTTTCAATTGCGTCCCTAATTGTTTTTGTTCCTATGGAACAGATCAATATTTCTTGTATGTCTGGAGTTCCTGGTCCTGCATGGGCCCCTCCTCCTAAAATATTTCCTAATGGAAACGGAAATTTGAAAGATGACTCTGATGATAATGTTTGAAACAAAGGCACATCTGATGCTTTAGATGCCGATTCCATTGAAGCAATACTTACTGCAAATGCAAGGGCTCCTCCTATTTTTGAATAATTTGAAGATTGATCTATGTTTCTTAGTGTCTCGTGTATTGTCTTCAGATCTGATGATTCTAATCCGATAAATTTTTGAGCATTTTCATTTAACATTCTAAGACTTTCTTCAGGCTTTTCATTTGGGAAGCTTACTGCTTCATACTTTCCAACACTCGCTCCTGATGGAGCACAAACTCTACCTAGAAATTTATTTTCAGATATAATGTCAACTTCGATAGTTTTACTTCCTCGACTATTGTAAAGAATACGTCCTTTAATGGAAGTTATTTTTGACAAACTATTCTAATTCAGATTGGACTTCTTGGTGTCTTCTTTGGATTGCTTCATAGAATGGAATAACCTGTTGAATAGTTTCCACTGTGGTTAATAACATTCTTCTACAACAATATCTGCTAATTCCCAAAGAATCTAGTCCTTTAGCTGGATCTTCTCCAGATCTTACTTTATTTTGATAATCTTCATACTTATCAGCAATTAAATTTCCACAGGTAAAACATCTAACAGGAATTAACATACGTACAAAAAAGTAATCAAGGATTATAAAAACCATACAAGGATTTTTTGTTGCGGGTGTCGCCCAGCCTGGCCAAAGGCGCTAGCTTGAGGGGTTAGTCTCTTAGGAGTTCGTGGGTTCAAATCCCATCACCCGCATATTATTTGATTTAATGTGGATTCTATTTTTGAAGTTTGTTTAATGCTGCAATCAGATCTGAACGTCTTTTCTCTTCAGTAATTGCACCCCTTACATCATCAATTAAAATACGATCTACGTCTATTTTTCTTCTAGCTTCTTTTACCACTTTATCATACATTGAAAATGGATACAAATTCAAATACAAATTTTCCATCACTTCAAAAATTCTTGTTGCATCATCAATATCTCCAATCCTAATTTTATCGAAAATCATTCTTTTTAATTCTCCTATGCAATCCATTAATCCTAAAACATATGATTCTGGCATTACTCCTAGTTCTTTTTCTGAAGGAATTTCCTTTTTTTCAATTATGGCTATTAGTGATGCAGCCTCAACAAATTCTTGTTCAGGTGTAATCATATATTTTCGAAGATTAGGCGTAGTTTTTTTCTTATATTTTTTTAACAAAACATCTGCTTGTTTAAGATAATTTTTTGCGGTTTTAATATCTCCCTTATGAGACAATATGATTGATTTACTAGAAATAATTATTACTTCTCTTGTATTTTTTAATAAAAATTCTCTGGCATCCTGACTTTCTGTTAAATATTTTGCAATTTTATTTAAAGATGGCTTTACTTTCTTTAATGTCATGTTGGTGTATGGCAAAAGTCTAGAATAAATCATTTACCAAAGCTCTTATTTTGGAATATTTCTTTTCTCTATTATGGAGATAACCGTCGATCAAATGTATCAAATAGAAAATAATGGCCATGCTATGGGTTTTTTAAAAAAATTTATGATGGAAAATGCAGGAGCTGCGGCTGTAAGACGATTAGTTGAAAAATTTGGAGATGTCACATCAAAAAATATTTTGATTTTTGTGGGTATGGGTAATAATGGTGGGGATGGTCTAGTTATGGCAAGACATCTTTCCGGATATGGAGCTATAGTGACAGTACATCTTTTAGGTTCTCCTGATAACATAAAAACTGAAGAAAGTTCTTGGAATTGGTCCATTTTAAAAAAAATGCCTTCTGTAAAATTACTTAGCGGTGATAATTTACATTTTGATTTTACTTCAGATGTAATTATTGATGCAATTCTAGGTACTGGAATATCTGGTGAAATTAGAGAACCATATGTATCTGCAATTAATTACATTAACAATTCTAATTGCTTCAAGTTTTCAGTAGATGTTCCATCTGGATTGGATCCACAAACAGGGGAAACCACAAATATTTTTGTAAAATCTAACATGACCGTTACATTTCATAGAATGAAACAGGGTATACCAAAAAGAAAAGATTTGACTGGTGAATTATATGCAGAAAAGATAGGAATTCCTCTAGAGGCTGAAGAGGGAGTATTATGAAAGTACATCAGATTCAAGTTGGGAACATGCAAAATTTTACTTATGTCGTAGAGGATGAAGAAACCGATGAGGCCATAGTGATTGATCCATCTTGGGATCTTGAACAAATTGAACAAATCATCCAACGAAATAATTTAAAAATAAAATATGTTGTAAACACTCACCATCATTTTGATCATACTATAGGAAATGAGGCTATGGTGAAATTAACCAATGCACAAATAATTCAGCATGAAAAATCAGAATTAAAACATGATATTGCTGTAAAAGATGGTGATGTAATTGAATTTGGGAATTCAAAGTTAACTGTTTTACACACTCCAGGTCATTCAAAGGATAGTATGTGTTTAATTGGAGATGGAAAATTTTTTTCTGGTGATACTCTTTTTGTAGGAAATTGTGGACGAATAGATCTACCTGGAGGAAGTGCCAAAGAATTGTATCACAGCCTTTTTGATGTACTTTATTCGTTAAATGACGATCTAATTCTTTATTGTGGGCATAATTATGGAAATTCTTTAACATCTACAATAGGAAAAGAAAAGTTGAGTAATTTTGTCATGCAAAAACGAACTGAACAAGAGTTTCTTGACATGATGGGACAATGAGCTACTTAGATGATTTTGAATTTTTTGGTAATGTAAACAAAGCCCAAGATTTTGTTGATGGTATTAAATCTGGAAATTTTTTATTCTCACTTGCACTATCTTATACTGAGACTTGTGAAATCCCCGGCATAACATTTGCTGGTGCTGATAAAGATTCAATAAAATTCACTCCTCCAGCAGATTCAGAATATCTTTACTACGGATATTGTAAAACTATAGATAAAATTCCAATGACCCCTGACGGTAAACCTACTCCTGGTTTACTTACAAAGACAGCATTGGAATCATGTAGCATTCCACATATAGTAATTAATGCTGGAAGTAAAATTTCTCCCCAACTACCTTTCATACAAACCGGTTTGTCACATGGACAAAATATTTCAGTTGAATCGGCAATGACCGATTCTCAAGTATCTCAGGCAGTAGATTATGGCAGAATGGTGGGAAGAACCCTTGCTTCAATGACTGATTGTTTGATTATAGGCGAAAGTATTCCGGGCGGTACAACCACCGCACTTGCTGTATTACGTGGATTAGGATTCAAAGCTAATGTAAGCTCTAGTATCCCAAATAATCCTGTAGAACTAAAAAATCAAATTGTAAACACTGCATTAGAAAGAATAACTTCGAACAATCCTTATCATGTAATATCTAAAGTTGGTGATCCTATGATTGCTTTTGTAACTGGTATGTTAAGCTCAGCATCCGAAGTTACTAAAGTAATGTTGGCGGGTGGTACTCAAATGACTGCTGTATTGGCATTTGCCTCAAAAATTGGTTTTAATGAACAAAACACTGCAATTGGAACTACTTCGTATATCACTGATGACGAAACTGCAAATTTTAAATCACTTGTTTCAGAAATTGCTGACATTCCAGCAATAGCTGTAAACCCCGGACTTGTAAATTCAAAGTTTTCTGGACTAAAAGCATTCTCACAAGGATTTGCAAAAGAGGGTGTTGGTGCAGGTGGCAGTATTATTGCATCCATGATCAAAACTGGAAACAACGCAACTAATTTTCTACCATTAGCCGAAAAAGAATACCATCGACTTTTTACTTCACTGTAACTGATTTTGCCAAGTTTCTTGGATAATCTGGATCAGTGTCTTTTTCAATTGCAGCATAATATGATAACATCTGTATTGCAATGATCTCTGAAATCGGATATGATAATTCATCAGTTTCAGGAATTTCTATGTGATAATCATATACATTACTTTTCACATCTGAAATTCCAATAATTTTTGCACCGCGAGCTTTAATCTCTCTTGCACTAGTTAGAGTATCTGAATATGTTGAATCATTTGGATTAATAATTATCACAAATACATTAGAATCCATCAGAGCAAGCGGTCCATGTTTTAACTCTCCTCCTGGAATTCCCTCCGCGTGAATGTATGTCAACTCTTTTAGTTTTAACGCAGCTTCTATTGCAATTGGATAATGTATTCCCCTGCCAAGTACATAAATGTCTGAAATATTCTTTAGCTCCTTTGCAATTTGCTGAATTTTTGTAGGGTTTTCTAATATTTTTAATATTGATTCGGAAATCTTATTGAAATCAATCTCTATTTTATCATCGCTTAATTTTTGTACCATTTTGTAGATTATTGCAAGTTGTGATGTGAAACTCTTTGTTGCAGCAACTCCAATTTCAGGCCCACAGTTCAATCCAATTATTATATCTGATTCACGTGCAAGTGATGATGCTGTCAAATTTACAATAGATATTATCTTACAATTTGCTTTTTTTGCAATTTTCACCGCTTCTAATACGTCTGCACTTTCTCCACTTTGAGATATTGCAATTAAAATAGAATTTTTCTCAATACTGTCTGATGAAAACTGGAGTTCACTTGACATTATTGTTTCAACTCTGATTTTGGCAAATTTTGATAAGATTTGTTTTGCAATTAAAGCAGAATTATAACTTGTACCACTTCCTGTCATATAGATATTTTTTGCATGTTTGATGTGATCTGCTACTTTCTCAACTGCATCTTTTGTTTTTTCACCAGCCTTTAAAATTGTTGTAGGTTGTTCATAAATTTCTTTTAATGTAAAATGAGCATAATCTCCTTTGTACGCATCTCCAAATTCTTTTGAAACTTTTGTTATTGCATATCCTACATGTTTTCCACTAAAATCTGACATTTGAAATTTATTTTTATCCAAAATTACAAAATTTCCATTTTCCATGTAAATAGCATCATCTGTATATTCAATAAATCCCAAAACATCACTTGACAAAAAGAAATCATCTTGTCCAACCCCAATGATTAATGGCTCATGAAATCTTGCTGCAGCTAATTGACCATTCTCAAACATTGCAACAAATGCATAATGTCCTTTGATCTCTGAAACTGTTTTCATAATGGTTTCTTTAACATCACCTGTTGCTTCATAATTTTTTTGAAGGAGATTCGCTATTACTTCACTATCTGTTTCACTTTTGAAAATATATCCTTCTTTTTCTAACTGTTTTTTTAATTCTTCAAAATTATCTATGATTCCATTATGTACTATTGCTAGTTTTCCAGAACTACTAGGATGTGGGTGTGCGTTGACATCTGTAACTTTTCCATGAGTCGCCCATCTAGTATGCCCTATCCCAATCTTACCAGGTAAAGTGTCTAATTGAACTTTGGAATTAACTTCTTGTACCTTTCCAACTCCTTTTTTTAATTCAATTTGGTTGTTTGATTCTGTTGCAACTCCAACACTATCGTATCCACGATATTCCATTCTTTTCAATCCTTTGACTATAATTGGTGCTGCTATTTTATTTCCGTAATAACCGATAATTGAACACATAACTAATTTATTTAATAATCTGAGGGGTTATTTACTGTTAGACCTGTTTTTTATAATTATTTAGTTGAAGAACTTTCTGCAGTGTATTATGATTCTTCTGTTGTATCTGCGGCAGCATTGACTTCTAAGGCTGGTGCTGATTTTTTAGTACTTTCTAACATACTTGGAATGTTAGATTCTGGTGAAAAGTGAATATTCTTCTCTTCATCGAGTGTTACAATGTATGATGGTATGTCTACCTTTCTATCTCCAATCATTATGTGTCCATGAATCACTGCTTGTCTTGCTTGATAAGGTGTTTTAAATCCAAATTTTCTTGTTACAATTGTTTGTAATCTACGTGAAAGTAAATCATTAACTTGGAGATTCAACACATCATCTAATGTTGATTCATTACTGACCAGTCCAATTCTAGATAATGATTTCATCAAAATTGGTTCTTTTTCTAATCTAATTTCTTGTCTTAATGCAAGTAGTGATCTTGCTTGATGTCTAACTCGAGATAACTCTGTATGAGCTTTCCATAATTCTCTTTTTGATCTTAATCCAAAAGTTCCAAGAGTTTTTAATTCATCCATTTTTAATTCATAATTTAGTGGTCTTTTTGGTTTTCGCCACATACGTCTTGGATATTTAGGATCTCCCATTCAATTCACCTATTTCTTTTTCTCCGCAGGTGCTGCTTTCTTTTCTTCAGCTGGTTTAGCTGCTGCAGGTTTTGCTGTTGCTGCTGCACCAGCTGCAGGTTTTGCTGTTGCTGCTGCACCAGCTGCAGGTGTTGCTGCACCAGCTGCAGGTGCTGCTGCGGCCGCTGCTGCAGGTGCTGCTTTACCAGCTTTTGCAACTCCAACAGCTCCTCCTTTTCTGCCTGTAGTTCTAGTGCATTGCCCTCTAACTTTTAATCCATACATGTGACGATAACCTCTCCAACTGTTTGTGATTCTTTCTCTTTCAATATCATTTCTTAATGTAAAAGGAATATCTGATGTTAACAAATGCATATTTACTCCAGTTTCAATGTCTTTTCTTCTGTTAAGAAACCATGCTGGAAAATTTCCTGCTATGGGATTAGTAATTAATTTTTCAATTGATTCAACATTGGCTTCAGATAGAAAGCCGATGTTAGTATTAGTATTAATTTTTAAAGTATCTAAAATTGCAGTTGCAAAACTATATCCTATTCCTTTAATCTGGGTTAATCCGACAATAGCCTTTTTAGCTCCTGGAATGTCGTTCCCTACAATCCTAACAATGTGTCTGTATTCTTGAGTACTCAAGTATTCAAAAATTCTTAGTTACCCCGATAAAAACCATGCTAGGCGTCGATTCAAAGCATTTCAATTAGGAACTGATTAGAATGTTCCTGATTTGTATCTCTTAAGGTCTATTTTGGCCACGATCTAATATGCACAGAACACTCAAATTTATCTAAAGTCTGAATCTTCTGTCCAGTTTTTACCGTGTACATTCCATTGACTGCATTTACAGCACTTTTTCACTCCTCTTTGGGCATCAATTTCAATGCAGAAACAATGTTCTCCTTTTCCAGAAGGGTCTTTGAGACATAACTTTTGCATTATTTGCAATTATTTTTTTTATTAATTATCTTATTGGTATTCTAATTGCTATAATTTTGAATTAGATAAGTTATAAATTCACATAAACATTTAGGAATAAAATGAATGACACATTTGATCGAGAAAAAGTAGTTGACTGTATGTTTGATCCTGTGACCTCATCTATTTTAGCTGAATTAGAAGATGGTGAAAAGGAATGTTCTTTCTTAGCGGAAAAATCATCTATTTCTGAAAGTGAGGTTTTGGAAAGACTTTCTTACTTAATTGAACAAGGGTTTATTTTTAAAAATTCAATTAATGGAAAATCCGTCTTCTCTGCAAATACTGAAAAATTAACTCAAATTGTAGAAAATAGTGATACCTTTAATGCAACAATTGAAGGCTTAGAAAAAATGGATAGCTATCTTAACTAAAAGATCTCTTACGATTTTTTATTGCATAAATTGGAACGATAATCATTCCAATTAATCCAATTATTAGAACATATAGAGAAATAAATCCTAATGATTTCTTACCTGCGTCAGGTTCTGGCCCTATGACTCCAAAGATCTTAATTTCTTTATCATTTGTATTTTCAATAACTAATTTGTATGTGCCAAACGTGGTAATTTTGAACTGGCCTTCAAAATCTTCTTCATTGATTGATTGTGATTCTATTTCCACATCAAATGGATCTAATATTTTTGCTTTAACTCCTTTAGAATCTATTATTTGAATTGCATAAATTCCATTTTGTGTCTCCTTATAATCTAACTCAGCTGGAATTGTCAAACTTTCTCCTACCTTAATTTGTCCTTCTCCCTTGATCAAATCCTCAAAAATTACTTGATTTCCATAAAATGACAAAATTATTCCTGTACATACTATGCCTCCCACAATCACAAAAAGAATACCAGTTCTTTGCATGTCCTGCTTGTGATATTCTTTAGTTTAAACCTAATTTTTTTAATAATTTGAATTCATTCTATAACCAAAAGTTAGATTGGGCTAAAAAAGTTAGCCTAGGCTAACTTTTAAATAAACAAATCATGCATGATGATTATACTTGAAATTTAATCGTTCGAACATCATGATCCTAGTAATTTTTGTAATTTTTGGAATTTCAATAATTATGATTTTTCCTACAATATCTGAAGCTCAATCTGAGCAGAAAACATTTGTTACTCATTCTGGTGCAGTTGTAAAGACTTCTGGTGAAATACTTGATCCACTTTACACTGTATCGTCTGTAGAGTTTGATCCAGAACAATATTTAAGAAATTTCGAGTATGGAAGGTTATCTGTATCTGAAACTGGACAAACAATCCGTGATTATACAATAATTGCAGAGGATGATAAGATTCAAGAAATTTCTCCTGGAATATTTTACAATGTTTGGACTTTTAATGGAACTGTTCCCGGTCCTACAATTAGAGCTACTGAAGGTGACATTGTTAGGGTTCATTTCATAAATAATGGTTCAAAAGAACATACAATACATTTTCATGGAATTCATCCAGCTGGAATGGACGGTGTTTTTGAACCTATAGGTGGTAATGGCGGCCAATTTATTTATGAATTTGAAGCTGGCCCTGTTGGAGTTCATCCTTATCATTGTCATGTAATGCCGCTTGAAGAACACATAGTCCATGGTCTTTATGGTGTCTTCATTGTTGATCCTAAGGAAAAACGTCCACCTGCTGATGAAATGGTGATGGTCTTAAATGGATTAGATACTGATTTTGACACTGAAAATAATTTTTATGCCGTAAACACTATCCCATTTTATTATCAACACCATCCAATCCAGATTAACACCAACGAATTGATTCGAGTTTATGTTGTTAATATGGTGGAATTTGATCCAATAAACAATTTACATCTTCATGGTAATTTGTATAGGTATTATCCAACAGGAACTGATCTCATTCCATCATTTTACACTGACATGATAACATTATCACAAACTGAACGTGGTATTATGGAATTTGAATACGAATATCCTGGAAAATATCTATTTCATGCCCATAAGGTAGAGTTCTCTGAAAAAGGATGGGTTGGAATATTTCTTGTAAAGGATAATCCTGACAAGACTTCTCAGAAGGTAGAATATGGAACTTAGTAATAATTCATCTAAAGTCAAGGTTATTGCTAGTGGCTTAATTCCATTTGCATTTGTAATCATTATGATGGCCTATATTTTTGGACCTGGTGCTGATCTGCTAGATTTAGGAGTACCATTACCTGAAATAACTATTGAAAAAGTAGATTTTCATGACTCTGAAATTCAAGCAACTGTAAGAAACACTGGACCAATTCCAGTTGAGATCGCAATGGCAGATGTTAATGATAGAATTCAACCTGCTGCCGTAGAACCGGATAGGTTTATTGAACGATTCGAATCAGCTTTGGTTAGGATTCCATTTGAATGGAATGAGGCTGAACCATACATAATTGGAATTACTATAGGCGATGGAACAAGATTTGAAAAAGAAATAGAAGCAGCAGCTCCTGCACTAGAACCAACTATAGATCTTGCAATATTTTTTGCAATAATTGGAACTTATGTTGGAATAATTCCTGTTATGATTGGACTACTTTGGCTTCCTTTTATTAAGAAAATTAGCAAACAAAAATTTCATTTCTTTTTGGCATTAACTGCAGGATTGTTATTTTTCTTGGCAATTGATTCAATTGAAGAAGCAGTAGAAGTATCAAATGAAAGTCTTGCAGGAAGCTTCAATGGAATTTTGCTCATTACAACAGTAATTGTATTATCTTTTCTAGGATTATTTTATTCAGGAAACAAACTTGTTTCAAGAGTTAACTCTTCCAAGCTTGCAAAACCTGTTGCAATTGCATTAATGATATCAATTGGAATTGGACTTCACAATTTTGGAGAAGGATTAGCAATTGGTGCATCAGTCGGTTTAGGTTCTGTTGCATTTAGTACATTTCTGATTGTAGGCTTTGCTTTGCACAATACTACTGAAGGGATTGCAATTGCGGCTCCAATGTCTAGAGGAAAATTAATGATTGGAAAACTAGCTGCCATGGGAATGATTGCAGGCTCTCCAGCTATTTTTGGTGCATGGCTTGGTGGTTTTGTATATTCTCCATTCACATCAATAATCTTTCTTTCAATAGGTGCAGGTGCAATATTTCAGGTAATTATTGTGATTTTAAAATGGATCCGAGATGAGGGAGACAGTACTCTTTCTAGTGCTTCTGTAGCCTCTGGATTTGCTTTTGGTATGCTAGTTATGTACTTAACAAGCATCTTAATCTAAACTGGTTCTGGGTGTATTGTTATTACGGCATTTTTAATCTGAGTTCTTATTGCATGTTCTATTTCAGATGTCATATCATGAACTTTTTCAATCGATAATTCTTTGTCAAATGAACAATCGATATCAATTTTAAGAATATTTTCAAAATTTAAAGAAACTATTCGACCTATTTTTTTAATTACAGTGTATTGCTCTAAAATTTCTCTTATCTTCTCTTCTGTAATCTTATCTTCCACATTCAAATTTTTTGGAACTGTGAGAAATGGTTCAAGATGAATAGTTACATGTTCAATTTCGGGAATGTTTTCTTGAATTTTTTGTTCTATTTCTTCTGATATTTTATGAGCTAAATCAAGGTTGATTTCATTATCTACCATGACGTGTAAATTTGAATAAGTTTTTCCTTTTGTCTTATGAGATATAATATTATGAACTTCCTTAACTCCATCTACACTTTTTGCTATGTCGTTAATTTTTGCATTTAGAGGCACATTTTTCCAATTTGGCTCAAAATGAATAGTGATTGCAGCGTTAGGCAATTTCTTTTTAATATTACTTTCAACTTCACTGCTAATTTCATGTGCCCTATCAAAACTTGTATCCCCTCTTAGAGATATTGTGACATCTGTAAATATCACATCTCCTGATTTTCTCATTAAAATTGCTCCAGCTTCTATTACTCCTTCTGTATTCAAGACAATTTCTTTTACTTTTTTTACAAGTTCTGGTGATATAATATCCGTTAAATCCAATGCAGTTCTATGAATCAATTTCAAACTAAGTATTACCAAAACAACTCCAAGAATTAATGCGGCAATAAAGTCTCCATTATAGAAGCCATATACAACAAACACAATTCCTGCTATTGCAATTATTGTTGAGCCTAGATCCATAAATGCATGATAGAAATCAGCTTTGAGAGTAACTCCTCCAATTTTTTTAATTGATCTTCGAAGAATAATTATTCTAAAAATATCGATTCCAATTGTGTATAATCCTCCAATAATTGCAAACATACCAGGTAATGTATTATGTACTGGATTCTGCAATCTGTGAATTGATTCATAAATGAAAAATATTGCTATGAGAAAAATAGCAATTCCCCCAATAAGCCCACCAAGCGATTCAATTTTTCCATGACCATAGGTATGTTCTTCATCGGGAGGTTTTATTGCATATCTAGCTGCTAAAAGTAGTATTACTGTAACAACACTATCTAGTAAGGCATGTATGCTATCTGTAATCAGACCAAGACTATTCGAAATTAACCCAAAAACTAATTCAACTACAAATGCTGAAAAAATAGCTACTAGTGAAATCTGTAAAACCTTTGTTTTTTGTTCCAACATTTCTGTTTCTTTGTTAATCCTCTCATGTATTACAAGTATTCTAAATGCAATTCATACGACAAGATTATTTGTGATAAATGCTATTTTTCTTTATGATGAGCCACAAATGTGTAATTTTACTTGGCATATTTTCATCAATATTGTTGATCCCAATTATTAGTGTAGAAGCATCAAGCAATCCTAATCTGTATGTTTCAGCTGAAAATTCACAATTTAACAATCGGTTTTCTGGTTCAATGGTAGTCGAAGTAGTAATCCGCGACCCAAATCTTCATGATACTGATCAAGGAAAAGGAGAACCTAATGTTACGCTAAATGGTAAATCATTACGAATGGTTCAAGCAACTGATGGTAACTGGTATGCATATTTTGCCAATGTCGATAAAGCTAAAGCGGCTGATTCTACTCAATCTGCCGCATCTGGTAAAGGTTTAGACTTTGGTGTATTTTGTAGTAGAGATACAAGCTCATCCGTTTTTGGAATATCGCTTAGTGAAACTAATGGTTTTGCTGTTCCAAGAAGTAATGGTTTATCTGGTTTCACAAATGGTGTTTCATCATTTAATCAGTGTACTGGAACACCAACAAGCTCTACGAATCTTAATAATGTTGTAAGAAATCCACAGTCAATTAACATCAACTCAAATATTCCAACTGGTCAAATTGGACTGGATTCTGATGCATGGCCTTTAATTCAACTCTTCTCTTTTAGCGATGTCAAAATTCAATACAACGCTGGTGGAAACCCACAAAGTGTTTCTCTTGAATACGACGAAAGTTCAAACATCTCTCTAAAACTTGATAGATCTCTATACCCTCAAAATTCACAAGTTTTTCTAACTGTAAATGATTTCCAATTAAATCAAGATCCAACTGATGAAGATTCATGGACATTTAATATTAATTCTCCACTTGCTACTTTTTACCAAGCATTTGATAATTCCGGTTCTAACTCTGCAAATGGTAATGCTGGATTAGTAAATTTGAATTCACATCTATCTAATTTAGGTTTTAAAGATAATGGAAAACTTTCAATTAATTTAGGAAATATAATGCAACTAACATCAAATGATAAGCAACCTAGTACTTTTGTTGATGATGATATACCCGGAAACCCATTTTCTAACATTGTTACTTTAGTAGAAAATGGCCCAAATTCTGGAATCTTTGATAGTGTTGATAATAGTGATGAATCTGTTGTTAGAGTTCTTACTAATGCTCCAAGAGGTCAAAGTGGGCAAATAGACTATAATCAAAAATCTATTTCTGTCCTTACAGGTTCTTCGACGTCTTCAATTTCAATAAACAAATCTACTCTAACTGTTGGAGAAGGTGTTAAATCACTCACACCAGGTAAAAAATTCCCTGTAACTTTGATAGATTCTGATCAAAATATTAATTCTGGAAGTAAAGATCATTTAGATATATTTAGAGATTCATCTTTAGTGCCTACCTTAAAGATTGGAAATCCAACAACTCTTAGCAATGCAAATGATGTGCAGTTTCATTCTTCTGCCACTTCATTAAATTCTGGTGATACATCTAACTCATTAATACCTGACAAAAACTCTGCAAGATTATTTATTGATACGTCAAATGTAGCAATTCCGAATTTTAAACAACTATCAATGAATCTTGGTGTTTCTGCGTCAACATTACGATCGCTTTTCATAGATTCGTCTATTTCAAATAATGATGGTACTAATTGGATAAATTACGATCTTAGATCTTTTGAGAATGACTTTGGAGTCGTAGATTTTACAGATACATCAATCACTCTGTCTTTTGGAACTTTGGGTTCTTTACCCATAACTATAGTTGATTCAGGCGATTTGTCTTCATCCTATGGGCTTGTTCAATTAGATGATGATGATATTCAACAACTTTCTACTAGGAGTGGAACTGTATATCTTATAATAAATTTTGATTCAAGTGATAACACTTCTACAGTTGGAAGTATTTCTGCAGAAAAAAATAAGCAACCCATAGTTATTGATTTCTTTTCGTTTGGATTATCAAATAATGATGATATCAATAATGCAATTTACAGATTTGAATTAGAAGAGACAAGTGATAACTCTTCAAAATTTATTGGTACTCTTGAATATGCGGTAGCTAATCAACTCAATATTTTAGATCCTAATTTCATTAAAACACTAAGAACAATAGATGATGAAATAAAATTTATTATAACTAATAGATTGATTGATGAAAAAGGAATTGCCATATCTTATTCTGATTTAGATAAAGTCGGAGTAATCACAACAACTTCTACTAAATCTGACATCTCTACCAATTCAGGTACTGTCTCTTCTGGTTCAAGTACATACAGATTTGGCCAACCTGTAACAATTACTCTCAAGGATTCTGATCTTAATTTGAAAAGTGATATTGTTGATATTTATCTAGTAAATAATGATCCAAATTCCCCAAATGTGGATACTGTTGGTAACTCAGGAAATATTTTGTTAGAAATCTTACTAAAAGATATTCGCTATAAACGATGTGTTGTTAATGGAGTTGAGTATGGGGGACTTGCTTCTACCGGTTTTACACTAGTTGAGACAGGACCTAGTACTGGTATATTTGAAGGAACATTCAAGATGCCATCACAAATTTGTGACAAGTCTGGAACAAAACTAATTTCAACAGCAGGAGGAAGTCTTGATGCAAAATATTATGACTCTAGAGATGCCTCTGGTAATTCAAACATATTTCATTTGTTAAATCCTAAATCAACAACACAATTTTCTACACCTCAATTAAGTACTGATAAAATCTTAATCCCATTATCTGGTTCTGAAGAAATAATTTTGTCTGGTAGTATTGGTAATCATAAAAGAGGAATTCCGTTAGATATCTCATTAATCCATCCAGATGGAGTAGATCAAAACTTTGCTGCAGTAATATCTGATAGTGGAAACTATCGTGCAGCATTTTCAATAAATCAAAATTCTTTATCAGGTGTTTATAAAATTCAGTTATCTCACAATGGTGTTAATGTTGGATTAGTTTCGTTTACCGCTTTACACGATATGCCTGCTTGGATTAAAAATAATGTAAAGCCATGGTCTTCTAATTCTGAAATTATTGATGGAATCAAACAAATGGTTAAAGAAAAAATAATCAATTCTCCAAAAGAATATCCAAATTCTGAAAGAGTGGTTCCTGATTGGATTAAAAATAATGCCAAATGGTGGTATAATGGACAAATCTCTGATGACGACTTTATAAAATCACTTCAATACTTGGTCAATAAAGGTATAATTCGAGTATAATCAGGTCAATTTTTCTTTCATTGAATACATAAATACCCTCATGCCTGATTCAAAATGAAAATGAAGCTCGTGGGTTTCCTAGTATTATTGTCAATTTCTCTACTATCTTATGGATTTATTGGAAATACATATGCCCAAAGTGTAGAGTGTGGGGATAATCAAATAGAACAAAATGGTGTTTGTCAAGATATTACCTGTGGCCCTAATCAAATATGGCAAAATAATGAATGTCAAGATGTTGTAACGGGCCCAAAAAATAATCTTAACTTAAAGACTGATCTTAACATTTACGGACAAGGTGGAATTGTAGTCATTAGCGGTCTGATTAACAACATTGAAAATCTTGGCTCTGGTGATGTCTCAATTATTGTTAGAGCACCAGATAACAACATCGTTACAATTGCTCAAGTTCATCCTAATGTTGATGGTTCTTTTCAAACAACTGTAAAAGCTGATGGTCCTCAATTCAAAGCACCAGGTGACTACAAAATTTTTGCAAATTTTTCTGGATTAAAATCTGAAATTAAATTCAAATTTACTGGAGGAGATGGTGGTATTATCTCCGGTGGTGATAATACTCCAATAACATGTCCAACAGGACAAAAATTGGTTAGTGGCAAATGTGTTGAAGAAATAAAATGTCCAACAGGCCAAAAATTGGTTAGTGGTAAATGTGTCGATGACATAACAGAACCAATACAATGTCCTCCTGGTGAAAAATTGATGAATGGAAAATGTATTGTTCCAGAACCAGTAGAAGAAGAACCACCAGTATGTGGTAAGGGAACTGAATTAGTAAATGGTGTTTGTCAAGTAATTAAAGTCGATGATGGCAAAAAACCAGGTGGCGCATGTTTGATTGCTACTGCAGCATATGGAACTGAATTAGCTCCACAAGTACAATTCCTAAGAGAGATTAGGGATAATACTGTAATGAGCACTTCATCTGGTTTGGCCTTTATGAGTGGATTTAACCAAATCTATTATTCATTCTCTCCAACAATTGCTGATCTAGAAAGAGAACACCCATTGTTCCAAGAAGCAGTAAGAGCATTTATCACTCCAATGATATCCACGCTTTCAATTATGACACTAGCTGAAGATGGTTCTGATGCGCAAGTGTTAGGATTGGGAATCTCTGTTATTGCTTTGAACTTGGGAATGTACATTGCAGCACCAACAGTAATTGGTTTCAAAGTACACAAACATTTGAAATCTAGAAAATAATCTAAATTTTTTTGATAATTTTTATCTTTAATTCAAAGAAACGATAAAACGTTCTCAATGTTTTTTATATAGGAAATCTGACCCATGCTGAGATAGGAGAAGAGAATTGAACAATTATACAATTTTATTCGGTTTTATGTTGCTTATCATTTTGTCACCAAATAGCATTTTTGCCCAATCTTCTGATTCTGACGGTGACGGCATTCCAGATTCTTCGGATTCTTGTCCTGCTGATCCTGAAACGGTAAACGGATTTGAAGATTCAGACGGTTGTCCAGATGTTGTTCCACCAACTGACACTGACGGTGACGGCATTCCAGATTCTTCGGATTCTTGTCCTACACAGGATGAAACGGTAAACGGATTTGAAGATTCAGACGGTTGTCCAGATGTTGTTCCACCAACTGACACTGACGGTGACGGCATTCCAGATTCTTCGGATTCTTGTCCTACACAGGATGAAACGGTAAACGGATTTGAAGATTCAGACGGTTGTCCAGATGTTGTTCC
>JAGXTE010000067.1 GCA_018334095.1 Nitrosarchaeum sp. | reverse complement strand
GAAATCATGAGAAATCTTGGAAAAAAGTGTCAAACTTGCCTTACTGAGCATAGTTCAAAGTTACACCAATGAAATTTTAATATAATCCCTCAATATCAAAGCCAATAAGTGATATAATGTCCGTTGATATGGCAGTAAAAGTATTGGATGAGAGTATCAATCAAATAGTATTGATAAAGCTCAAAGGCGGTAAGACCATTAGAGGTAATCTACTTGGTTTTGATCAGCACATGAACCTGCTACTTGACTCATCAGAGGAAATTCCTACTGAGGGCAATTCAAAAAGCCTAGGCACCATTGTTGTAAGAGGAGACAATGTTGTGATGATATCTCCTCCACCAGCAGCAAATTAGGTGAATTGAGATGACACGCGGCACAACTTCTATGGGTGGTTTTACAAAGAAAAAAGTACACATTAGATGTAGAAGATGTGGTAATAATGCATTTCATAAGAGACACCACCAATGTGCAAGTTGTGGATTCCCAGAGGCTAAACGCAGAAAGTATTCCTGGATTAAATGGTATACGTAGATGCAAGAGATTGCAATAATTCTTAGTTCTATAGCTGGTGTTGCTACAGCAGCTGCTGCAAGAAAAATGCCAAGAAACAAAACACAGTTACTTAGTCTAGGTGCTAGTTCACACATTAGAACTCAAATTAATTCTTTAAAAATCGAGAAAGACATCCTAACAAAAACAATTTCTAGACTATATCAAACAGATTATGATTTTCCAAAAATTCAAAAAGACAAGTTACTACTAAAGTATCAACATCAATTAGGAATCGTACTTGCAAAATTAGAAAAGCTTGAAGATGCAAGCCACCATCCAGATTTAGGACCTATCGGTGATGGATTAATTACATTAATGGATCAAAAGCTATCAAGACTTGATGATAGATTATATGAATTATCATCAAAAATCATAGCTGTTAATTCACCTACCTCAGAAATAAAAGAAGAAGCTGTTGACACAAAACCAGAAGCAAAACAAAATAAGAAAATATTCAATTTTGAAAAACCAAAAGAAACAAAAATAGATCCAATTGTAATACCACAACCAAATTTTAGACAATCATTTGAATTAACTACATTAACTAGATTTTCAAATAAAGAACCAAAATTCCCATTATTTGAGAAAACAATTGAACCGAAAGAAGAGATCGTTCAAGAAATGATCCAACCGAAAGAAGAGATTAAAACTGTTCAACCAAAAATTGAAGATAAAATTGAAATCATACAAGAAATCAGTACAAAGCCAGAGATCAAATTTGAAACAAAACCAGACATAAACAAAGAAATTGCAAAAATAACTGAGCATAAGGCTCTTCCAGAACCAAAGAAAACAAATCCAACTACAGTATTAGATGATGACTTTGATGAAGATAGTTCAGATGATTTAGATAAGATCAAAGGCGAAATAATGAAAGTACTCTCAAAAATTGAACAAGCCGAGGTAGAATAATTGTCCTATGATGGTGCCATTGAGGCATTATCAACTGATGCATTAAAATTTGTAAAAGATGATTTTGTAATTGGATTAGGTAGTGGTAGAGCATCTACAGCATTTGTTAAATCTCTTTCATCATTTATAAAAATAAGAAATTATAACATAAAAGGAGTTCCAACATCATTACAAATTAAATTAATTGCTGAAAAAGGAGGAATTCCATTAGTGGAAGTTGATCAAGTTGATCATATTGATGTCGTTTTTGATGGTGCAGATCAGATTGATTCACAAAAATTTGTTATCAAAGGGGGTGGTGGAGCTTTATTACGAGAAAATATTTTGTTTAATCTTGCAAAAAAAGTAGTAGTAATGGCAGATAAATCAAAATTTGTTAAAAACTTTACAAGATCAGTTCCAGTCGAAGTTCATCCTCAAGCAAGAAATTTAGTTATCCATGAAATCAAAAAATTAGGAGGAAATGCAGAACTACGTTCAATTGATAGAGGATATCCATTCTTTACAGAGAATGGAAATATTATTCTTGATTGCGATTTTGGAGTAATAAAAAATCCAAAGGCACTATCTCAAAAAATAAAACAAGTTACGGGGGTAGTAGAATCCGGAATATTTATCAGAAAACCCGATGTGATTTACAGAGCTAAAACAAGCGGTAAATTTGATATAATTTAGAAGATGATTTTACGAAAAATAGTAGTGTTAAAAAAATCATTACAATTTGAGAGATGCTTTTTAATTATTCATCATCAGAAATTAGCCACGATAAGCCTCTAACTTCTTCCCAAGCAGGGTTTTGTTCAGTAGTATTTTCTAACATATCACAATATAATGAAAATTAGTTTAAAAGATCCATGAACGATTTGTTCAGATCAATGATCCACTATTAATGAATA
Source organism: Nitrosarchaeum sp. (assembly GCA_018334095.1). Classification (GTDB taxonomy): domain Archaea; phylum Thermoproteota; class Nitrososphaeria; order Nitrososphaerales; family Nitrosopumilaceae; genus Nitrosarchaeum. The sequence continues at coordinate 79,238 of JAGXTE010000067.1, read as the reverse complement.
GACTTGGGCCAAAGTGCCCAAGTCTTGGACGATGGTTTGGTTATAGCAGGCGAATGACTCCATTAGCGTATGATAACCATTGTAAGTTTAGAAATTTTCCTTAAAAGACTCACGTAGAAATTATCAGTAGGATCTAAATACTATTTTGATAAAACATGAATAGTTGGGTCTCTCACCAAACAACTAACCGTTGCTGGTCTTAAGATCCAATTCAATATTTTATTAAAAAATCGATATTTAGGAAATAGAGCGTTGAACAAACTTTCCATGGCCTAGTTTTCCAACAACTTGAAAATCTTCCGCGACAAGTTGACCTCTTACTATTGTTTTAACAGGCCATCCTTTCAGGGACATCCCTTCATATACAATGTAGTCAGAAAAACCACCAAATAATTCTGAGGAAACCTTATTTTCTTTTTTTAAATTTATCATTGTAATATCAGCATCAGCACCTTTATCCAACGTTCCTTTTGTTGAATACATGCCAAATATTTTAGCAGCATTAGTGCTAGTAAATTTTACAAATTGCTCAAGAGAGATTCTGTTTTTATTTACGCCTTCACTTAATAAAATTGGAATAACGGTACCTATGCCTGGAAATCCAGCTAGAGCCCCCCAAACATCTGTACCACCAAGTTTTAGTTTTAATTGATTTGCAACATGATCTGTTCCGATAGTATCAATTTGATTATGAGATAATGCATCCCATACTGCAGCATTATCTTGAGCGGTTCTAATTGGAGGCATAACTTTGGCAAGATATCCTTTTTGATTTTCATAAGACAGTGTAAGATAATGTGGACAAGTTTCAACAAAAATCTTAGTTCCTAGTTTTCGTTCTTCTTTAATTTGCTCTAATGCTTTTTGAGAACCAATATGAACAAAATATATTGTACAATCATAATCTCTTCCAAATTTTGAAATTGTTTTTATTGCCTTTGCTTCAAAGTCTGGAGAACGACTCTCAGACCATGCAGGAAGTCCATCACGATTTTTCTCTTTAGCTGTCTTTATTCCACATGCACATGATTCATAATCTTCGGCATGAACTAAAACAGGACAATCAAGTAATGCGGCATTTTTTACAATTTCTTCTACAATTTCATCAGTTACATTTACTGTCGCTTCTGATAATTGAGTTGAATATGGTGCCATGTCCATATACACATGACCAACATCACCACCAAGATTCATGTAAATTTTAAATGAAGTAATTCCTTTTTCAATACAGTATGACATTTCTTTGATTTGTTGGGGAGTAAAAATAGATGCGTGAATTGCATAATCAATATAATGATTTTTTGATGCAGCTTCTAGTTGATCTGACAATGAATTTTTAAATGAATTTCCAAGTCGTAACATTCTCATCATCGTTGTAATTCCGCCAATAGCTGCAGCATGTGACTCTGTTTTTGCAGCCTGATCTATTGGTGAGTATACTCCATAATGAACATGGGTATCTATTGGTCCAGGTACTGAGATTAGACCATTTCCATTTATTTTATGATCACATGCAGGAATATCGTTTGTGAAACCAACAATTTTTCCTTCATCAATTATGATATTTTTGTCAAGCATTCCTTGAGGTAAAATTATGTGTGAATTTGTGATCACGGTATCATACGTCATCAGAAAATTTTCATGTCTTGCAGTCTATTATGCGTTGAGATAAACTTAGGTTTAGATAATTTTGGATAAAATTTGATAGGTTGTTCACGATAATAATAGAAGTTAGAACACGGTAAGATTCATTATTCTCAAATATAGCCTCTCATTTTTTATTTTAATATGAAAATTTACTTCAAAGTATTTATCTTACTTTCAAGTAGTGGTAAATTCATTATGAATAAAAAATTACTCGTTTTACTTTTATTTGGTTTTACAGTTTTACCGGTCTTTGGATTTTCCACTCTTACTTTTGCAAATAATTCAAATATTCCTGATTGGATTAAAAATAATGCAAAATGGTGGTCTGAAGGAGCAATTAGTGAATCAGATTATATCAAATCATTACAATATCTTATTACAAATGGAATTATCCAAATTCCAATTACTGAAGTAACTGCAGCTCAAACATCAGTAACAGATGAAGAACGTGCTCAGAGTTTTAAAGTGACTATTTCCAACATTGTAGCTCCAATTTCATCAACGTATTTTGAAAAATTTGAAATGACTACATCCAAAGCAGGTACAGCAGATGATCCACGCGGTAGAATGTATGAATTTAGAGACATTAACCCAAAATTCTTTTTAGAATCTTTGCCAAGTGCTGACAAAAAACAATTCTACAAATTTGTAAGCGATTGGATGGATAGAGGAAGCCTTCTTAACAAATTTAACATTGACATTGATGTGTTAGATGGAAAAGGTACCACAATTCAAACTTGGAAATTTGACAAATGTGAGATTACAAGTTATGGTACATACCTACAAGATACGGTTTTCATATATCAATTTTCTAAATCTCAAGATTCTGAAATTAGAGATAGAACTAACTTTAGCTGTGTTGGTGTTCACTTGACAGTTCCTTAACGATAAACAAATAAAATATTAGTTGATGTATTTTTTGTTTTGAAAATAATATAATGTTCCTCGATTTTGACCAGGCGCACTTAATCCAAAATTTCCGAGAATATTTTTGACATCTTCAGAATGCATCATCCAATATCCCTCTCGAGTCAACTCATCAACAATTTTAAGAAATTCATCAAATCCTCCCAGTTTACGACTTATTATAGCAAGAGCGTCTGTTTTATAATAAATTAATTCTTTATGGTGTCTGATCTTTTCAATATCCTTGTACTCTTCTTTTATTCCTCCACGTTGCTCTTTGCTAATGTCTACGATATCTTTTTCAACGTCTGAAACAGATTTTTTGATACCATTGATTCTTTGCTTTATGGATTTTCCCACCAATATACAAATATAATTTGGAATATATGGTTTACATATAAAAAAATAATTGAAAATAATTTTCATGCATATTTGAGTACTTTTTTTAGAAAATGAATAAAAACACATCTCTTAGAGGTAATGCACGGGCCGGTGGTTTAGTGGTATAATGCCTCGTTCGCAACGAGGATGTCGGGGGTTCAATTCCCCCCCGGTCCATTAATAATTTTTCCAGAAACTATTATACATAAACAATGATTACAGTCTTCCATGAAGGTTTTTGATGGAAAAAAAGCAGCACAAGAATATATGTCTAAACACACTCTTGCATTTTCCACACCAGAACTAACTCTTATGAGATTTGCATTTTGGTTAGGAGATACAGTTCCAGATCCTGAAAATAAAGAAAATTCTCTTCCAAGAATGTTAACATTTATGGTAGAACAAGACTTTGCACCAATTTTAATTGATGATGACAAATACGAACCATCTGGTGCTGTTAAAAGCTCAAACGTTTATGGAAATGCATTCTCACAAACCACCCAAGATGGAAAATTCTGTTCTGAATGCGGTACAACTCTATCAAATACAGCAAAATTCTGTCCTGAATGTGGTACAACACAAGATTAATTTTTAGAAATAATTTTAGGCCTTAGTTCCACATTTTGTGCAAAATTTTGCATTTGGTCTTAATGATGCACCACATGACTTGCATCCATTTCCACTAGATTCAACAGTTCTTCTTGGCATTAATGATGGATCTGGAGATGGTAAAGTTCCTACATCACCAAATGCCTCTTTTGCAGATACAATTCCAGGAGGTCCACCGACAGGATTTTGAGCAGACCCTGATCTTGGCATTCCCATTCCACTCATCATTCCAGGTTGTCCCATTCCTGGCATCAATCCAGGTGATTGAGTGTTACCGGTACCTGCTCCACGAGATTTTTTCAGTTCAAAAATTACTTTGATTGCTAAAAATTCTAGTGCAGAATAAGCTACAACATAATCACCTAATTTTTGAAAAAATTCTTTATCACTTAGTAAACCTTTTTTGTACATGTTATTTGTGTCAAGAAACGATTCATAGTAACCTTGAGATTCATCAAACAAGCTTTGTAGTTTATCAAAAAGCATATTCAGAGTATCTACTTCACCAAACGACATACTGATGCTTTATTTTTGGAATATTAATTACTTTAGGATCAAAAAATAGAAAGATGTGTAATGATTTATGCTTGTAACGCTCTATCAATCATATTTTTGTATGATTCTTTTGATGCTGCACCAACTTGCTGACTAACTATTTCACCTTTGTTAAGGAGAATTAAGGTTGGAATGCTAAAGACATTGTATTTGGATGCTAATTCATTAGCCTCATCAACGTTGACTTTGACAAATTTTACTTTACCTTGATAATCATTTGCCAATTCTTCAACTACTGGGCTAACCATTCTACATGGGCCACACCATTGAGCCCAAAAGTCAACAAACACTGGTATATCAGAGTTAATCACATTGATTTCCCAAGACTTTGCATCTGAAACTTCTGTTATTCCCATAATAATTATAATTTATTGAACATACCTAAAAATGTTCACAAGAGTTTACACCGTATTTTTTGTTGGATAGAAAATCAAAAATTAGATTTAATGATATATACTTAAATGTCGTTTCAATAAAACTGAAACATGAGTGCTGAGCTTAGACTTAAAAAATTAAGAGGATCTGGGGGTTACGTCATGGCATCTGTAAATGACCAACAACAAATGAAAGGTAATTTGGGAGGTCCAGATCTATTTTTAGCACCTATTGGTAGATTAGATAGTCAAAAAATTACTAAACATTTTTGCAATACATGTGAAAAAGAATTTGAAGGTCCTCCAAAAATTGAATTTGAAAATCCAAATGAAGAGGTTGCAGAAAATTTAATTCTTGCAGAAAAAGGTCAATACATTTGTAATTCTTGTAAAGCAGTAATAGCAGAATATAGAGAGTTTAAAAAACAAAATGAAACAGTAGATGTGGGAAGTGCAAAACCATTAGAGCCTTCTAGTCAAACAGTTACACCGAAAGTTCCAGAACCAACACAACCTCAAACAAAAACGGAATCTATTGCACAACCATCTACACAACCAAGTTCAGCTTCTGCAATTAGCTCAATTGAAGGATTAGCAGTGTATGATGAAAATGCTAAAAAAATGGGTCATGCAAAACAAGTTGGAATTGATTCTAATCAGTCAGTAGTATTGCTAATTATAAAAAATGATGGAACTGAGGGAAGTATCCCATGGAATAGCATAAGAAAAGTAGGAGAGGTAATTCTTTTAGGAAATCCAGCTACTGCACATCAAGCTCCACAACCAGGAAAATGTACAAAATGTGGATTTTCAAACAAAGATGGTTCCAAATTCTGTGAAGAATGTGGCAGTAAGCTACAATAAGTGTCAATAAATCTAGTCAGTTAATCAATAGGAAATGTAAATGTTGAACAAAAAATTAATGTCAAAAGGAATACTCAAAGACATCTTAATTGTAGCTATAGGAGTACTTGTGATCTGGATTGGTCTACAAGTTGTGTTTGGAACACAAAATCCATTTTATGTAGTTGCAAGCGGAAGTATGATTCCTGTTTTAGAAGTGTATGATGTTTTGATTGTTCAAGGACATGTGCCGTTTGAAGACATTGAAGTTGGAGATATCATTGTCTTTAATCGCCCCTCAGGACATGATAGAGTAATTGTTCATAGAGTTGCATCTATTATTGATGATGAGCCAAGAACCATCAGAACGAAAGGAGACGCTAACCCTGCGTCAATTCCAGGAACGGACTTTCCAATTACTGAAGAAGAGTATATCGGTAAAGTAGCATATGTGATTCCACAGATAGGCTATGTAACTCAACTACTCAAACCTCCAATCAACTATGTAATTATTGTAATTGTTATTGGAATTATGGTCGTAAAGCAAATGACTAAAAAGAAAAATGAGAAAGAACTTAGTTTGCAGGATCCATTTAAGAAAAATGATTCTAATCCAGAGTCCACTACAGATATTCCAGAATTAGACAAACTGGAAAAAGATAAAGCATATTCAAATCAGGACAATGATAGTTCTACTGAAGCAAAAAAACAAGATTCAGAGAAAGAACAAGAATGATTTTCCACAATCATTAAGATTATTTTTGAATTAAATATCCAAGTAAAAATATCTAAAACTATAGAATTGAATCTTTAGTTTTGAAAATACGATTAAAATAATCAGATGGTTCGTTTGGCTCTTCAATATCATTTGTAATTCCTGCAAGATTTTTTGCAAGATTCTTCTTATATCCAATTTGCATTTGTCTTTGAATTTGTATTCTCTGGGCTTGTGGAGAACCTGCTCCATGCATTGATTCAGTAAGATAACCAACAGCATTTCGTCCCAATGTCATGTTTTCAATTAGTCTGAGAACTCTCATTCTATTTTCAACATCTGCACCCTTTCGACCTTTAAGATATTTTTTAAGTAATGGACCTGCAACGGGATGTCTGAAATCTTTCTCAGAAGGTAGTGTTACAACTAGACCACCAGCAATATCTTGTGCAAGTCTACTAATTTCATATGGAAAACGTGTTACATTGTGTTTACAAACTTGTGCCAATACATCTTCATTAAGATATACTCCTGATTTCATTTTGTGGCCTTGATGCGATGATGCAATTCCAGCAGCAAAAATTGTTTCATTTAGATGAGTCATCTCAATAATTTTATCTTTAATATGAGATACATTTGGAACTCCATTGTAATCAGCAATTGCTGCTGCTGCGCCAATTAAGACATCACCTAAGCCTGTTTTGCAAACGTAACTGCGTCTATGATAACAAGTAAAACGTTCAATCAACATTGATGCAAATTCATATTCACCATGCATGAACACTTTATCCCATGGAATAAACACTCTATCCAATATCATAAGTGCTTCTTGTCCACCATACTTTGCATTACCATCATCAATATCACCCTCCTCCATACTTCTTGTGTCACATGATTGTCTTCCATAGATGTAAGTCACACCTTTAGCATCAGCTGGAATTGCACCAACAACTGCCCAATCTTTATCATTTTCAGTTAATCTAACAGTAGGCATGAGAATTATCCAATGTGAATTGATACAGCCTGTTTGATGTGCTTTAGCACCTGAAACATAGATTCCTTTTTCATCTCTGTCAACTATTCTAGTAAACAAATCAGGATCATCTTGTTCTGCTGGCCCCTTACTTCGATCTCCTTTTGGATCAGTCATGGCGCCACCAATTACAAGATTTTCTTTTTGAACCATCTTTACAAATTCTAAAAATCTTTTATGATAGTCTGTCTTGTGTTTCTCATCAATTTCAAATGTAGTAGAGTGTAAAGAATTCAATGCGTCCATTCCAACACATCTCTGAAAACATGTTCCAGTGTTTTGTCCAAGTTTTCTTTGCATTTTGTTTTGTAAAACTAAATCCTGTGCGCTTTCTGCAATGTGTAAAAATCGATTAACAGTTAATCCAGTAAGAGATGAATGTGCAGAAGCAAGTGCCTCTTCACGTACAGCCAAATCATATGTCTCTGCAACTGCATTAATTGATGGTCTGATCATTGGGTGATCTACTGGTTCTTTTACTAGTTCTCCAAATAGATAGATTGTCATATCACGGCCTCTTAGACTTTCGATGTAATCATTTCCAGTTCTAATTGTCTTTAGGACATTAGCCATGTAATTTTATTTACTCCTATGTTGTATAAATATTCTAAAACTATACCAACCAAATTTTACGAGTAAATTACGATTATATGCCAATTCTAACATCAAGAATCTTGCAGCCCTTACCTTTTTCCATTACTAAAACTGGATTCATGTCAAGCTCCTTTATTTCCTTAAAATCAGTAACCAATTGAGATAATCTCTGAATGCATTCAGATAGTTTTGCAATATCAGACGGTTTTTCTCCTCTGACTCCTTGGAGTAGTTTTTGAGTTTTAATAGATGCTATCATGTCATCTGCTTCTTTGTCTGTTACTGGTGCAAGTTTGAATGTAACATCTTTGAGAACTTCCACATAGATGCCACCCATGCCAAGCATGATAACAGGACCAAAGCCAGGCTCTAGTTTAGAACCAATAATCAATTCCTTGCCACCTTTTACCATTTCTACAATTAGAACTCCCTTTATCTCGGCTTTTTTATTATATTTTTTGGCATTTGCAATAATTGTCTTGAATGCTTCTTTAATTTCAGATTCATTTGTAAGATTTACTTTAACACCACCAGCATCTGATTTGTGAATAATTTGTGGTGATGCAATTTTCATCACTACAGGATAGCCTATTTGCTTTGCAATCTTTATTGCCTCTGCTTCTGTTTTTGCAAGTGCACTTTTTGGCAATGGCAATCCATATGCTTTAAGAACTTCTTGTCCTTCTTCTTCTAAAAGATTTGGTCGTTTCTCTTTTTTTACCTTATCAAAAATTTTCTTTGCTTTTAGTTTGTCAACTTTGAATTTAGGAATTTTTCCTTCAGGTGTTTTAATCCAATTTACAAATTTGAGCATTGCAGCTAGTGTTCTAATTGCTCCTTCTGCATATGTATAATATGGAACATCACCTGCAGCTAAAATTTCTCTATTAGTAATTCCTTCATCTAGTCCCATTAAACTTGCAAGCATTGTCTTTTTGTGTTTTTTTGACATGGAAACAATTACTTCTGCTAATTTATCATAGTTTAAAGTTCCAGATGGAGTACACATTGAAATTACAGAACCAACATTAGGATGTGCTAAAACACGATCCAATACATTGTTAAATCTATTGAAATCAGCATCGCCTACAATATCTACAGGATTACGTGAGCTTCCCCAAGGAGGAATTACAGCATTAATCTGTGGACGAATACTTTCAATATTTGCCATTTTAATTCCCAATCTAGAACAAGCATCAGTTGAGATAATTGCAGGTCCTCCGGCATTTGATACAATTACAAGTTCTCCTTTAGAAGGAAGTGGTTGTTTTGAAAAAGCTGTTGCATAATCAAATAGTTCTTCCATTGTATCAACACGAATAGCACCTGATTGTTTTAGTAATGCATCATAGATTTCATCTGAGCCCATCAAAGCCCCAGTATGAGACATTGCAGCTTTTGCACCCTCAGGACTACGTCCAGATTTTAAAACAAGAACAGGTTTTTTGAGTTTTTTAGTAATGTTTTTACAAACTTTAAGAAATTCCTGACCGTCTCCCATGTCTTCTAAATACATTACAATAACTTTGGTTTGATTGTGGTTAGCTAACATCTTAAGAATGTCAACTTCGCTCATTGCAGCTTTGTTTCCCATACTAACCACTGCAGAAAAACCAATTCCCTGTGCACTAGCATCTTCAACAAGTGCAGCACATATTGCACCGCTTTGCGATACAAGTGCAATTTTACCTGACTTTGGTGTTACTTTAAGAAAAGTAGAATTCATCATTGTCTTTGGATCAAGATTCATGACACCAAGACAGTTTGGTCCAATGATTTGTATTTTGTATTTTTTAGCAATATCTTTTAGTTTTTGTTCTCTTTTTGCACCTTCTTCATCAACTTCTTTAAAACCAGCAGTGATAATGATAACACCTTTAACTTTTTTCTTGCCACATTCTTCCAACACATCTGCAACCAAAAGATTGTTGATGACAATTACTGCAAGATCAACAGGTTTAGGAATATCCATTACACTCTTGTAAGCTGTTTTATAAAATACAGTTGGTCTTGAAGGACTAACAGGATAAACAATGCCTTTGAATCCATTCATAATATTTGAAGTGATTGTAGCACCAACACTACCTCGTTTATCAGATGCACCAATGATTGCTATTGATTTTGGTGAGAGAAAAACAGATTCGGCCACGTTAATTTGGACTAAAGATTTTGTGTAATAAAGTTATTCATAGAAACTTCTGATCTCATTTTTTAGCTTCCTAACATCTTTCCTGCTAAATTTTCTTTTCTTGGAACCCATAAAAGAGTAATGTTAGAAAATTTTCCTATTAGAGTCCATGCCTCACGTGCAAGTTCTCGTAATTTTTCATTATTTATTGCAAATTCATGATTTAGTTGAGAAACTGTATTTTTTGAATCGCTAAAAATAGTAATTTCTTCAGTAGAATTTACAAAATTTTTCAGTGCTGCAATTATTGCCATGTATTCAGCCTGATTATTAGTTATTTCAGGTTTTTTTTCATAAAAAGAGTCACCTGTCTCTTTTACAAAATAACCAAATCCTCCTTCAGGACCACCTGATCCATCAACATAAACACTAATTCCCATCTTTATACAACCTCGTCATTTTTACACTCAGATTAATTACTGCTAAGCAAATTATTATAGATATAATTTGTGATATAATAGAAGCAATATATGCATCATAGTTTATGTTCAGAAAATAATATTGCAAGAACCATCTTGCTATAGTGTAAGCAATTTCAGCTATTCCAAGTGAGGTTATAATTTTAATTAGATCATGTTTTAATTTCGCTTTATCAGTTTTACCAGATTCAAGCAAATATTTTTTTCTGTTTTCTAAATAATACAAACTACCAAACGTAGAAAAATAAACTACATAATCAACTAGTAGTGTATAACTGGCATTAAGATAAGCTGCTTGTTCAGATAATATTTGAGCAACTATTGCAGAGACTATAATTGACGCCGCAAAAGCGATAAGAAGATTTTTGTTAAGTGAAAAATATTTGTTATATTTTTTTAACATAAAATTATTGATTCTACTCTACAATTAAACTAGTCTAAAGTAATCTTCAAGAAAATCAACAATCCTGCTAGTTCAGCAATACCAACTCCTAACATGTACGGGAATATTTCATGTGAAAAAAGATCATCCATTGAGAAATATGCAAATGCTCCAATAACATTATGAAGGAATAGCATACCTGCAACTACAATCATACCTAAAGGAAGCTGAGCTTTTGTCTTTGAATATATTTTTCCAAAAATGCAAATTAAGACTACAAGTACCACCATATTAGCAATAGAAACAATAGATAACAACAGGGAATTGGATTCCATTTAGAGAGAAGCATCTCCTAATCTTTTATTTACTTTTATCCAGTTTTCCTTCAATTTCTTCATGTTTTTTCATATTTGCTTCCAAAAATATAGATATAAAATACATATACCATACCATGTTTTCTAAACGACGGTATTTAGTAGATATCAACAAATTTACGATTAGAAGAGATTGTATAATCTTGCAAGAGAAACTTCGTTAGCTGGATTTACTGTAGTAATTTTTCCATCCACTTTAACCTCATATGTTTCTGGATTGATCTCAATTTTTGGTGTAAGATTATTGTAAATCATATCTTTCTTACCAATATTTCTACAATTTTTTACAGGAACCAGCTTTTTACTAATTTTGATTTTAGATGCCAATCCTAAATCAAGTGCAATTTGTGATGTAAATGTAACAGAGGTAGAATGTTTTGCTCCACCCATTGATCCAAACATAGAACGATATGAGATGGGTTCTACTGTTGGGATAGAAGCATTAGGATCTCCCATCAGAGAATATGCAATCATTCCTCCCTTGATTATTAATTTTGGTTTGATGCCAAAAAATTGCGGTGTCCAAATTACAATGTCAGCAATTTTTCCAGATTCTAATGATCCTACATATTGGGATATCCCATGTGTGATTGCAGGATTTATTGTGATTTTGGCAAGATATCGTTTAACTCTTAGATTATCATTTTCTCCAGATTCTTGTGAAAGTCTGCCTGTCATTTTTTTCATTTTATCTGCAGTTTGCCAATTTCTTGTTGTAACTTCACCTACTCTACCCATTGCTTGACTATCAGATGACATCATACTTAGAGCTCCAATGTCATGTAATACATCCTCAGCTGCTATAGTTTCACCGCGAATTCGTGATTCTGCAAAAGAAACATCCTCAGGAACAGATGGATTGAGATGATGACATACCATCATCATATCCAAATGTTCTGATAGTGTGTTTACTGTAAATGGTCTTGTAGGATTTGTCGATGATGGTAAAACATTTTTTTCACCAGCAATCTTCATTATATCTGGAGCATGTCCACCACCAGCACCCTCAGTATGATATGTGTGAATTGTCCTACCAGCTATTGCGTTTATTGTATCATCGACATATCCGCATTCGTTTAATGTATCAGTGTGAATTGCTACTTGAGTATCAGTTTTATCTGCAACTCTCAATGCTGCATCAATAGTAGCAGGTGTTGTACCCCAATCCTCATGTAATTTTAAACCGCATGCGCCGCCCTCTATTTGTTCCATTAGTGCTACCTCTTGGGAATCGTTTCCTTTACCCAAGAAACCAAAATTCAGTGGAAGTTCATCGACTGCCTCAATCATTCTTTGAATATTCCAAGAACCGGGAGTGCATGTAGTTGCATTGGTGCCATCTGCAGGACCTGTCCCGCCACCAATCATTGTAGTGGTGCCACTACAAATTGCGTGTATTGCTTGCTGTGGTGAAATAAAATGAATGTGAGTATCAATTGCACCTGGAGTACAAATTGTATGCTCCCCTGAAATTACTTCAGTATTTGATGAAATAATCATATCAACTTTATCCATGATGTTTGGATTTCCAGCATTACCAATTCCTACAATAATTCCATCTTTGATTCCAATATCGCCCTTAACTATACCCAAAATTGGATCCATAATGATTGCATTTGTAATTACAAGATCAAGCGAGTTTTCTCTTTTTATGCCACTTGCCTGACCCATTCCATCTCTAGCACTTTTTCCTCCACCAAAAACTACTTCGTCTCCATATACGAGAAGATTTTTTTCAACTTCAATTATCAAATCAGTGTCAGCAAGTCTTACTTTGTCACCTACTGTAGGACCAAAAAGATCGACGTATGTCTTTCGAGGTATTTTCAGAGTCATGATACGAAACCTCTTTCTTTTGATTTGGTTAGTGCTTCATCCATTTTTTCATCTAAACTTCCATTAACTAATCCAGAAAATCCAAAGACAATTCTTTTTCCGGCATATTCTACAAGTTCTACTTCTCTAGAGTCACCTGGCTCAAATCTAACAGATGTACCTGCTGGAATATTTAGATGGAATCCATACGAGTCTTTTCTGTGGAAAAATAGTGCTTTATTCACCTCAAAAAAATGAGTGTGCGATCCCACCTGTATTGGTCTATCACCAGTACTTGTTACAAGAATTTTTACAGTCTTCCTATTTTCATTAGCAACGATTGGTTGATCTGAAATAAAATATTCTCCGGGAATCATCTTTTACACTATCGGGTTATGTACTGTTACGAGTTTTGTTCCATCTTCAAATGTGGCTTCAACTTGAATCGTATGAATGAGTTCAGATACACCAGGTAATACATCATCTCTTCTTAGCACTTTATTTCCAGAGACCATAAGTTCTGAAACTGTTTTTCCATCACGTGCTCCTTCAAGTATATGATCTGTAATCAATGCAACTGCTTCTGGATGATTTAATTTCAAACCCCTTTCTTTGCGTCTCTGGGCCAATTGTGCTGCTACAAAAATACTGAGTTTATCAAGATCTTTAGGGGTAAACATCATACAATTAGATATGAAATTGTTCTATTTATTACTTGAAACCCAAAAATACGAAAAGATAACTTGAGGGATATTGTAGATTTACCGTGCTAAGCTCAGTATCAATTATAGGGAATATTTTTACTGAGAGCGGATCACAGATTCTAAAGGAAAAAACATTTGAAAAATTACAAATATCACGTAATGATTTAGAGAAAAATAGACTTCGCAGAACAACAGACAAAGGAACAGATATTTCCATAGTATTGGAACGTGGTTCCAAATTACAACATGGCGATATTCTCAATCATGGTGAAAGTTTCATAGTTGTCTATCAGACTCCAGAAAAAGTTATCACAGTAAAAACAAAAGAGGATTCTTTTGAATTGATGATATTACTTGGTCACATAATTGGAAACAGACACAGACCAATTTCACTAGAAGATAGAACTGTAACATTTCCCATACAAGCAGAATCAGAGTTAGAAGTTTTTCAAAGACTATTTACTCCTATAATAGGAAAAATAGAGATGAATATTGAAGAAAAAATCTACATACCAGACCAGAGGATGAATGTTCATGAGCATTGAGGATATGCATCAAGATTTAGCAATGATGCAGATATCAGATTCGTTTTTCCCCACGGGACTTTATGCCAACTCAAATGGTCTTGAAAGTATTTTTCAAAATAATAAAAAAATCACAGAGCTTGAAATTATAGGAATTATCAAGACGCAATTAAAACAACAGATTGGTCCCACAGATTTGATAGTGATGATAAATGCATTAAAATTTGCAAGCACAAAAGAATTTGATAAGATATCAGAGATCGATATGAAAATTAACTCGATGAAAAATATCAAAGAAGTAAGAGAAGCATCTAAGAGGTCTGGAATTCAGCTAGCAAGATGTGTCAATGAATTTGTCAATGATGAGATTCTTAGGAAATATTTGGAATCTTATAAAAAAGGAATGATAAATGGAGTGTATTCAGTTAGTTTTGGTCTTTGCGCAAATGCATTGGGAATAAGCCCTCAGAAAGCAGGTTTGATGTTTCTCTATGGTTTCATAGTAAGTATAGTTGGTGCAGCATCAAGAATGGGAATAACTCAGCACTATCAAGCTCAAAAAATAATTCATGATCTAAAGTCGCTAATTAGTCAAATTGTAAGTGAGAGTTTAGATAAATCGACAAAAGATCTTTGGCAATTTGCACCACATTTAGAGATTTTACAGATGCATCATGAAAAAATGGATTCTAAGATGTTTATTACGTAAACAGAGGAGCTTGGCAAATGACTCAGAGAATACCAAGACTAGGAATTGGAGGACCAGTAGGTTCTGGCAAAAGCATGTTAATTGAGAAAGTTGTCCCAATATTGGCAGCCAAAGGATACAGCATTAGTATAATTTCAAATGATGTCATTTCAAAAGAAGACGCAGATCGTATGAGAAAGAATTTGGCAACAGATAGAGGGTTATTGCCAGAAAATCTTGTTATTGGTATTGCCACTGGAGGATGTCCACACACTGCAATTAGAGAAGATCCATCAATTAACATCTCAGTAATAGAAGAAATTGAGGAAAAACATCCCGAGTTAGATCTCATAATTTTAGAAAGTGGTGGAGATAACATTACTACCACATTTAGTCCAAGCCTTGCAGATTATGTTATCTACATAATTGATGTTGCTGGAGGAGATAAATATCCAAGAAAGGGCGGTCTTGGAATAGAAAGCTGTGATCTTCTTGTGATAAACAAAATTGATCTTGCACCACAAGTTGGTGCAGACCTTAATGTAATGCAACAAGATGCTGTACGTATTCGTAAAGACAAACCATATGTTTTTGTCAATTGTAAAAATAATACTGGAATAGACAATGTGGCAGAACATATAATCAAAAATCTTCTTTTTGACAGTCCACCAAAAATAGCACTTTCAGATAGGCAAAGGCAATAGATGAATTGGATTTTTCAAATAACGAAAACACATCATCAGAAATACTTCAGCATAATGAAGAAATAAAACAGCTCGGGGTAGGCAAGTCTGGAAAAACTGGTAAGTTGAAAATAGTTTTGGATGTAGAGTATACATCTGGAAGAACAAGAATAAAGGAAAAAGAATCAATAGCTCCACTTAGTGTTCAAAAGGAGTTCTACTATGATCAGTTTCAGCCCAAGATGACTCATGTGTATATTATGTCTAGCTCTGGAGGAATTTTACAAGGAGATAAATACATAATTGATATAATTTTGGAAAAAAATGCTTTAGCCCATATAACAACACAAGGAGCTACAAGAATTTACGGTATGAATGCAAGTAACGCAATTCAAGTGGTGAATGTATCACTTGATGATGGGGCTTATCTAGAATTTATTCCAGACCAAATAATTCCCTACAAAAATTCTAGATTCTATCAAGAGATCAACTTTAAAGTGCACGATAATGCTACAATGATTTACTCTGAGATTATAAGTCCTGGAAGAATCGGCATGGGAGAAATTTTTGATTATGAAATATGTTATCTCAGATCAATAGGAAAGAATCACAATGATGAATTAAGATTTACAGATCATACTAAAATTGAGCCTAAAAAAATGAATTTACAAGATTTTGGGATATTAGAACAAAAACATATCATGGCAACTATGTATATTTTAGCAAAAAGTAATGATGTTGAAAAAATAATTCAAACTTTAGAAAATGAAATTAAAAATCCTTCAGAAATAGTGATAGGTTGGTCTACTATGACAAAAGAAAATGGAATATTACTACGCATTATTGGAAATACGACAATGGATATCATTAGACTAGTTTATGAAATAACAAAATTAGTTAGAAAAATAATACTCAATTCAAATTTTCATGAAATACGAAAAACGTAAATTATAACCAGTGTGTTTATTCAAATGTAATACTACAAAAATAAATTTTTTTAGCTAAGACTCCATCCAAAAAAACTTTCATTCATTAGAATATTGAATAAAATACCAATGCCTATTATGATACTTATAGAACCAACCGAATAACGCAAAAACTTGGTGATTCGTTCAGAATAAAGTGTAAATGAAAATGGCAATCCAATAATATTGCTTATCAAAACCATTCCAATAATTGATCCTATTCCAAAAACAAGAATAAAGGATAAGATAGTTTGTAGATTATGCAATGTTGAAAGTGCCAAAATTACAAGACTTCCACTTCCAGCTAATCCATGAATACAACCAATGATGTATGACTTGTGTCCATGACTATGAATTTTATCATGTGTATGAGGGTGAATGTGGATTACATTTTCATGAATATGAGGATGAATATGTTTTTCTTTAATTGATTTTCTGTTATAATATGTAAATAATCCAAGAGTCACAAGCATAATTCCTACTACAAATTCAAAATTGCTAAACATTTCAGTTTGTAGATTCATTGAGAAAACAAAAATCAACAAACTTACAAGAATTATTGATGACATATGTCCAGCTCCCCATAATGCACCTAAAATTGAGCTTTTTATAGCGCCTGATCTGATTTGTCGAGAAAGAGGTAAAGAATTCTTTTGTATTGATTTTGAATTTTGTGTTGCTATAGTAACAATATGATCAGGCTCAAAAGCATGTAAAAGACCTATCACAAATCCAGCAACAAGTACAAAAAAAGGGGTTGCCGTTGGGAGATGTTTGATTAATTCTTCTATCATGATTTTACCTTTAATTTATGTAGATTTTAGAATATAATCTGAAATTTGGATTGGAGCATTCAAAACAATAGACTTCATGGATTCGTTATCGAGCATAACCTTAAAAGATATTTGTCTTAAAGTTTCAGGTACACCTATCATTACTTGTTCTGGACTTAAGAGATTTGATGTATTTTTTTGAATTTGTTCAATTGATTTACCATCACGAAGTTCAGAAACAATAAACTTAGAATATAAAAGAAGAGATTCATTGATATTAATTTTAAAATTCTTGTCTAGCCTATCTTTTATCATAAGTGCTGATCTAATAAAAATTTCTTCATCTGATTTTCTATAATATGAATAAATCTTTGTAAAAGGAGAAGTATCAGGTTCTCCTTGTACGGTTATCTTGATAAAGATCAATCTCGCTTTGGAATTTCTGCTCGTGGACCGTTACTAAAATGATATGTATTTCCAGTTCCACGATAATTATGTGGACGTACAGGATCACCATCTTGAAGACCTCTTTTAGTAAGAGATAGACCAGCTAAAAGTTCTATTATGAGTCTCTGTCCAAGTCCAGATGTAATACCACCATTGTAAGAACTGTTATCACTTACATCATAAGCAGGAGCTACCTCAACAAGATCCATTGCAAATCTATTAGGATCAAAAGATTTTGATAATAATCTTACCATTCGCATTCCTTCTCTTGAAGTAAGACCATTGGGTTCTGGTTCACCAGTACCTGGCGCATAAGAAGGATCAAAAGAATCTATATCCCAACTAAGATAAACTGCATCTGTTCCATCATTTGCTCTATCAGCTATTTCCTTAGCAATCATATCAATTCCTAATTCTTCTACATCAAGCATTGTAAACCATTGGAAATCCTGATCTGCCATCCATTTATACAAATCACGCCCAGGCCAATATCCTCTTGGTCCCACTAAAGTATAGTTTTTACCCTTCAAACAACCCATTTCCATAATTCTTCTAATATGTGCCCCATGATCATACTTGTAACCGGTAAGACCTTGAGGTGCACAATCAGCATGAGTATCAAAATGAATCATACCAATATTTTTATATTTTTTAGCAAATGCTCGAACATTTGCAAATGTGATTGAGTGATCTCCACCTAACATAACAGGGATTCCTTCTGCATCTAAAACTTCCTTAACTTTTTTTGTCATTCTTTTGTGTGATTCTATTACATCACCGGGTGAAACTTGTACATCTCCATAATCAACAGTTCTAAATGTTCCAAATGGATCTGCTCCTGTCTCAATATTAAATCTCTCATAAGGTGGTGATGGAATAGTAGACGCTGCACGAATTGCACGTGGACCATATCGTGCACCAGGACGAATCGTAGTTCCAAAATCAAAAGGTTCGCCTATAATAGCAACATCAGGTTTTGCATTAATTAGTTCTTGATGAGATCTTATCCAAGGTAAATGTAAGAATGTGTTAATACCAACAAATGGTGCAACGTCAGCTCCATTGAAATCGTCACCGTAAAATTCCATTCCCATAATTTATCAATTTTATAATCAAACTTGAATTATTAAACATTCTAAGTAAACTACGTATCACATTTGTCAAATATAAGACATAATCAATGATATGTTGAATATGTTTTTATTCACAATACGTAATTTACTATTTTTATTTTGTTTAATTAAAAATATAAAAATAAAACAAGATGTTTGATTATAAAAAATTAATTTGTAATATGTAATTTTATAAATTTTTATACATGTTAAGAAGATATAGTGGTATGACAAAAGTCACCTCTAAAGAGGATATCGAAAGAGAGTCAAAACGGGTAATTTCTGCTCTATATGGAAATGTAAGTGATTTTAGAGTCAACGAAACATTTCAAATTCCTGAAAAAGGACCAAGGGAGGCATGGGATGTTCAAGTTAATTTCATGAAAGATGATCTAAAATATACTGTAGATCTTGAAATACAGGAAAGAGATGGTGAAGTCACCAACGCACGATTATTAGATACAAAGACTCCACTCTAAGTTTTTTTAATATTTTTAAAATCTAAATTATTAGAAAAATTTGTTAGTTTTAGAATTTCTTGTGCTGTTTGAATTTTATTAAATAATTCGTTAAGACAGACATCAGCAAATTTTTCAAATGTTGGTATTGGATATTTCAGTTTACTATTAGATTTAAATTTTATATATTCTTCTTGAAGCCAATCAAAACCAGATTCTTTTAATCGAATTATATGATTTTGTGCATCAAGTTTTGATTCAAACAAATTTGCCAGAAAATAACTTGTAAACGTAGTAAAACATTCGACATGATATTTTTGTGTATATTTTTCCTTTAACTCTTCATAATTTTCTTTTAGCCAATTATCTACATCTAATCTAATAGTAATAGAGGTGTAACGACCAGATGAATTTAATTTAATATTATACAAGTTTACACTATAATATCCACGTTTAACTTCATTCATCATAATTATTAATGTGCTAGGAAGAAACATACCTGGATAATATGTATCAGTGATGTTATGCAATCTTGCTAGAAGATCAGGCTTTAATCCAATGGTCGAGTACCCTTTACCAGGCAATAGATATGCTTAGAGTGGGAATTTATATAATTTTCACATAGACAAATGAAATAAAATTATTTTATGATATTTCTTGTATTAAAAATCAGCACGTACAATAGTTATTATTCAATAGTTGAAATTTATGAAAATTATTTTTTCTTCAAATCTCGTATTATAAGAACAACTATCCATAATGATGCAATTACAATGGTTCCCACTCCAAGTCCCACAATAAAGGAATCTGCAGGTCTAAATTGGGTCATACCAATGCCTAATAAAATCAATATTACGGCAATCATATTTTGCTTACTTACCATTAAAAAGCATGATATTACCAAATTAATAAAACTTCCAAGACAATTATTGTATGTATTTATAAAATAAAAAATCCTAAATGGAATAAGATTTTTAGTTTCGTTATCAATAGATAAGAAATAAATCTTCAATAAGCTTAAACATAACTAATATTCATGCATGTTAGATTTTTAAAAAATTCCAATGAATTTATTAGTAAAGGAATTTCTTTTTATAAAAAAAATGATTTTAAAAAAGCAATATTATGCTTTGATAAGGTTCTAGAAACAGACGCAAATAACATTGTTGCACTGTTAGAAAAAGGATTAGCTCTTAAAGAACTTGGAAGAAATGAAGAAGCTATAGAAAATTTTGATAAAGTTTTAGAGATAGAATCAAATAATTCTGATGCGTTATACAATAAAGGACTCGTATTAGATAAGCTTGGAAGAAATGAAGAATCAATATCATGTATTGATAAATCTCTAGACATAAAATTTAATAATTCATTAAATTTGTATGCTGAGGGTAACAAACTTAAAAAGTTTGGTAAATATGAAGAAGCACTTTCTTTCTATACCAAATCTTTAGAAAACAATCCAAATAATGTTGATGCATTAATTGCAAAGGGTATTGTACTTGATGTACTTGGAGTACCACCAAATGGAGTTATAGGTTTTTTTGACAAAGCTTTACAAATTGATCCTAGTAATGTTGAACCTCACCTTCACAAGGGTTTCTTATACAATAGAATAGGAAAATATCAAGAAGCAATAACATGTTTTGACAAAACATTAGAAATTGAATCTGATAATGTTCGTGCATTATATAGTAAAGGGGTAACCCTACATTTGTTAAAAAAATATGAAGAGGCTATTTCACATTGCAATAAGGCCTTGGAAATTAACCCAAGACATGTAAAGGCATTATCTACAATGGTTTGGATTTTGGCTCATCAAAAAAAATATGAAGCTGCATTGATTTATTGTGATAAAGCTATTGAAATTGAACCAGAATATGAGTATGCAATAAGTTACAAAGCTTATTTGCTTTTTGAATGCGATAAATTGGATGAAGCCTTAAAATATTATAGTAGAGCATTGGAGATTGATCCAAATAACATTAGATCTTTACATTATAAAAACAAAATCCTAAATCAAATAGAAAAGAGTAAAAAAAGATCGTTTCTTAACAAGTTAAGACACTAGTGTTTCAACAACGAATTAACTAAGAAATATGTGATAATTTTTAATTAAGTAGCTGAACGGCTAGCTCCCTGTTGACCAGCATGAAAATGTTTCAAGTCTTCACCTGATATTACATCTTCTTCTGGAGGAACATAATCATTGACATCATGTCTTTCTTTACCTGGCCATTTCTTTTGAGTTGCAAGAGCTACTATGATAAAGAGTATAAAAGACACTACTGGAGGAATCATTGTATCTAAACCTGCCAACTCAAGTGGCATAACAAAGAACAACACCAATCTAAGTAATGTACCAACAATAAGCGATACTATAGCTGCTGGCATGTTAGCTTTTTTCCAGAATAATCCTAATGTCAATGGAGCAAGAGCTCCAGCAAATACAACATCAAATGCAAGAATCAAATATATTCCAGGTTGAGGCATAACGTAACCAAGTAAAAGTGCAGCACCCATAACTGGGAAAACAGCGAATCGAGTTATCATAAGTAATTTGGAATCACTCCAAGCGTCTTTGCCTAACAATCTTTGTCGGATAATTCTTTGAAGTAAATTTCTAGAAATTACTGCAGATACAGCAAGCATACCACCGTTTGCAGTAGACATTGAAGCTCCAAGAACTCCCATTAACAATGCTGCTCCTATTGCAAATGGCATATGATTAAGAGCTAACTCTGGGAGTGCAGTATAGGGATCTTCAAGTCCTGGTAAAAAGTGAAATGCCACAATTCCCAACATGCCAATTGGTATCACAGTAAAGAATGTGAGTCCTGCTCCCATGAATGCTCCTCGACGTGCGGTATTTGGATTTTTTGCTGAAAAAACTCTTTCCATAAAGTCCAACGCAATTATATCACCTAATCCTAATGCCAGTAGTCCAGCCCAATTTATCAAAGCACCATTTGCAGTATCAAATAATCCAGAAAGATCAAGAAATTCAGGTGGAGCACTAGCTAGGATTGTGTCAAATGAAACTCCAGAAAATCCTCCTGCAAAGAAAAGGAAAGCTGCCCAAAATGAACCAATTGCAAGATATATCTGGAAAAGATCAGTATATGCAGAAGCAAATAATCCTCCCGCAACGGTATATGTTAAGACTACTGCTGCTGCAATAATAATTGCCAATAAGAAAGGTATTCCTAAAACAGTCTGTAAGATAAAACCACTTGCAGCAAAATTCCCAGCAACCAGTATAGTGAAACTAATTATCATTAAAATGCCAGAAATTCCTTCTGCACTATTTCCAAATCTTCTGAAATAGTAATCAGGTAAAGTAAACATAGACATTTTATTGAGTCTTTTTCCATAGACTAACCCAGTTAGAAGAATGCAAATACCTAGTCCAATTGGTATGACAGCTCCTGCCCAGAAACCAAATTGATAAATCAGTGCAACAGCTCCAAGTGAGGAATTGCCATCAACTGATTGTGCCACTAACATAGTTCCGACCATAAATAAAGGCAAACTTTTTCCTGCGACGATTAATCTTTTACCACTTTTTTGTACAAGCTTGTATGTTAAAGTTCCAACTGTTAATGAAATAACAAGAAAAACAATTATGGCTATTCCATAACCGGTTATCTCTGCCATGACTTACGTTAAATCTAAATTATATAAGTATTAAAAAAAATAGGGATTATACGTTTTTAAATTGAAAATAATACAATAATTATATACATATAAGTAAAAAATACAATAATTACTAGGAAATTACGTATTATACGTTTTATAAACAAGAATAATATAATTTAAAGAAAAAATCAAAACAGTTACTAAAAAAATAGCATATTCAGGAAAAACCTCTTGTATCTTTTTACACTAATAGCTAAAGTACATCTCAAGTAATACACTAATAAATTAAGATTTTTTGGAATGTAATTTTTTTGAAGATATGTTTTAATATTTTAAGAAATGCCAGAATTGGATGAAATACCCTGGGCTGCTTAATCATGATATAGCACGAGTTGGAATAGAAGAATCTAGAAAATTAAATTTAATTGTAGGTGGAATGGTTACAGATGCAATTAAGACATCTTTTGGTCCTCGTGGGATGGAAAAAGTTTTCATTGATATTCTTGGAGAAGATACTATTACAAAACACGGTGGTGCATTTTTGAGAAAGATTGATGTCAAACATCCAGTTGCAAAAGCTATCATCGAGGGAGTAAATACTGTGGATAATCATGTAGGTGATGGAACTATTTCTACAGCCATTCTAATTGGAATGCTATTAAAAAAATCACAAGAATTATTGAAAATGAAAATAGAGCCCACAACAATTATCAAAGGTTATGAAAAAAGTTTAGAATTTACATTAGATATACTTGATGAAATTAAAAAGGAAGAAAAATTTACAGACAAAGAAATTATGCACAGTCTTGTTACTTCATGTTTAGCAGGAAAAGCAATTACTAGTTTAATATCGGATGACATATCAATTACAAATCTAATTGTAGATGCAGTTTGTAGCGTTACTAATTTCCAAAAAAAAGAGATAGATATAGACGATATAAAAATTGAAGAAAAAGCAGGAAATGCGTATAGCATTCAATTGGTATGGGGAGCATTAATTGATAAAACAATTGATTATTCTGCTATGCCAAGAAGTATTGAAAATGCAAAAATTCTCCTATTAAATGAGCCTCTAGAAATAATGCGTACAAAAACAGATGATCAAATTGAAATAAATTCACCTGAACAAATGACACTTTTTTTGAATCAAGAAACGATAGACATACATGCGAGGATTAAAAAAATTATTAATTCTGGAGCTAATGTAGTAATATCTAGAAAAGGAATTAATTCCGTTGCACAGGAATATCTAGCAAAAGCAGGAATAATTTCAATGCGAAGAGTCAAAATGAATGATCTTTTCTGGCTTGAAAAATCCACAGGTGCGAAAATATGTAAAAATTTGGAAGATATTTCCAAAGACGAACTAGGATTTGCAAAGAAAGTATATGAAAAAAATGTTGGAGGTGACAAAATGGTGTTTGTGGAAGGATGTAGGAATCCCAAGTCTGTAACTATTTTACTGAGATGTAATTCCAAACGTTATCTTGATGAATTTCATAGAGATGCACTAAATGCAATTTTTGTGCTACGAAACTTTATCGAGAATTCATTTATTGTTCGTGGGGGAGGTTCTACTGAGGCGATTATAGCAAATAAAATCAGGGAACAAAGTACAACAATTGTAGGACGGGAACAAATTGTAATTGAGAAATTTGCAGATGCAATAGAAGAGATCCCAATAATTCTGGCTAGAAATGTTGGGATGGATCCGATAGATACACTTACCCAATTAAGATCAAAATATGCAAATTGCCCCAAAGACATACTCAAATGGTATGGTATAGATTCTGAAAAAAGAAAAGTTTCAGAAATAGTTCCAAATGAAGTTATTGAGACACTGGTTGTAAAACAACAAATGATTAAAACAGGAATTGAAGTAACAAACATGATATTAAAAGTAGATGATATATTTATGAAAGATGAAATTGACAATACTCATTGTCATATTGATGGAGTTGTTCATGCACATCATGATGGTGGAAAAGCACATGACCATTTTGAACAAGAAGGGCTAGAACAACGACAAATGCATCATTATTATTAGAAAATTAAAAAAACTGTGATAACAAACGTTTAAAATTCAAAATAATCTAAAAATGAATTGTGGGTATTGAGAATAATAATTTGATAAACTATGATGATATGTTTAATTTTATAAATGAATACAAACCTGATTGGGAGAAATTAACGGATGGTGATAATATCAAAATTAAAACTAATGAACACATAG
Source organism: Nitrosarchaeum sp. (assembly GCA_018334095.1). GTDB lineage: Archaea > Thermoproteota > Nitrososphaeria > Nitrososphaerales > Nitrosopumilaceae > Nitrosarchaeum. The sequence goes on along the minus strand of JAGXTE010000067.1, from coordinate 54,180 downwards.
TAAAATTTGAATTTATAGAACAACTAAAGAAAAAATACAATTTCAAAATCACTGAAGTATCATTTTCTGATTATTATGGCATCGTATTTTCAATAGAATGATAGTAAAAAATTCTTGAGAATATAAAAATGATATATTTTCGTAGAAATTTCTGATTATACTACGTGCAAATGTTACAAATATTGTCTAATATTGACTTCAAAATAATTGAAATTTTTATAAAAAAAGAAAGTATTTAGGTATAAGTGATTTTCTTATAGACATGACAACAATTAAAAAAATTCTTGTTGCAATTGGAAATGAATCTAGTTTAAATAGATGTTTGACTATAGCGATTCCAATAGCTAAGGGTATTGGTGCCTCGATTACGTGTATTTACGTTCTTAGTTCTTTTCCTAGAAACTTGCAAATTGCTTTAGAACGATCTTCTAGTAAACTTGAAAAAGAAAATGCTGGAAAATATTTTGAAGTTGCTAAGGAAAAATGTAAAGAAAATGGAATAAAATTTGAGCAGATTATCGCAAAAGGACAGGCACGAGAAGCAATACTAGAACATGAAAAAGAATTCGATCTTGTTGTAATGGGCAGAGCTGATTGGGGTTCTAAATTACTTGGTAGTGTTTCAAATGGTGTTGTGTCTCAATCAAAAAAAGATATTCTACTTGTAAAATAATTTATTCTAGATTAATTCAACCTTAAAATTAATTATTCATCTAAAATGGTTTACATATTTTATTTGTTAGAATATACTAACACATGTAGCTATTTTATTCTTGCAAGAAGTGCAGAATATAGAAATGGTAAGATTGTGGTAATTTCTGCATGAATTGTAGTTTGTTTTGCATTTTGAGTTACCTTACCCCACGATATGGCTTCTTTAACTAGAGCCCCGCTCAAACTCCCATCAAATTCTTGAGCAGTCGTAATGTAAACTGCATAATCAAGTCCGTCTCTATATTGATTCCACCATAAAGTATGATGTTTAGAAATTCCTCCACCTAACATCAAAGAACCAGATTTTTTTGCTTTAAAAATTAACGAGGATAAAATTTCACTATCAGCTACAACATTTAGTTTGAAATCATTATGTTTTTGTGTAAATAACCAGATTTGACTACCTACACCGCCATCTACTATTCCAGGAACTATTACTGGAATATTGTTTTTGTACGCCCAATAAAGAAATGAGCCTTCTCCAAGATTTTTCCCTATCATTCGAGTAATATCTGCAGTAGACATTTCTCTTATTCCAGATTTGTAAGCATCTTCCAAAAACATTTGCATCTTTTCTTCAATTATTGGTCCATAGCTATCCATAGGGACAAGAACATTACCTAATCTATGAATATTTTTTTCTAAAAGCTCAGCATCATCTAAAGTAAATGAACCTTCTAAATAATTAGAAAAATATCTTGCAATATCATGATCTAAAGCACCACATGTAGTAATGACAACATCAAACATTTTTTTCTTAATCATGTCTACAATAATACCTCTAGTACCAGTAGAAGTAATTGCTGCAACAAATGAAAGAAATTTCAAACAGTCTTTATCGTTAATCATTGTTGAGAGTATTTCAAGACCGTCAGCAAGATTTCTCGATTCAAATCCACCTGATGTTGATAGTTGGTCAAAGATGCTCTGCAAATCATCGCCATTTTTTATTGAAATATCTTTTACTACTCTTGGATGTTCTTCCATTCTATTCTAATTTGAATAGTGGTATAAATTTCTTGAAATTTCATTTTTTACCCTAAAAGATTATATTCGCATAATTTAGGTCGAGGATGTGCTTGATCTAGTCCCAAAAAAAATGTTTTTCACAAAAGGCAGTGGGGTACACGCTGATCAGCTTACAAGTTTCGAATATGCATTACGTGATGCGGGTATTCCAAATCTGAATTTGGTATTTGTTTCAAGCATACTTCCACCCGATGCAAAAATAATTTCACGTAAGGAAGGATTGAAGTTAATACATCCAGGCAGCGTTCAATTCGTAATCTATGCACGTCAACAATCTAATGAACCACATCAATTGATTACAGCTTCGATAGGATTAGCACAGCCAATTAATAAGAAAAGGTGGGGGTATCTGTCAGAGTATACTTCTTTTGGAGAAACTGAAAAAGAGGCAGGTGATTATGCTGAAGATATTGCAGCTCAAATGTTAGCCTCATCTATAGGAATAGCATTTGATACAAACAAGAACTGGGATGAAAAAAGAAAACAGTGGAAAGTTTCTAAGCAAATATACAGGACCCGAAACATAACTCAAAGTGCGGTGGGAGATCAAAAAGGAAGATGGACCACAGTTTTTGCCGCTGCAGTATTGATATTATAATAGTTTTAAAAAAAACTTAGCAGGTAAACTTATGGTTGCTTAAGTTTATTTTTTTCAAAGTATGTTTTAGATAAATCATCATAATATTGTCCTAATTTCTTGTATAGTCGTTTTGGTTTTCGTGTTTTTTCCATACTAAGTGCATACAAGCACAATACTGGAAATGCTATTGTAGCATCAGCATAAACTACAATAACGTCTTCGTGAGAATCTTTTACTTTTCCCCAACTTTTACCTTCTTGAAGAGTGGCACCAGACAAACCTCCAGTATCTGGTCTAGCATCAGTGATTTGGATTATGTAATTTTGTCCACCATGACCAAGACCCAAAATCTGATCTAATAATGGACCAGTTTGTTGTGCAGTGTTTTTTGGGACACCACCACCTATCTCTACAATTCCTGCCTTTTTTGAATTGTATAAAATTGCTGCCTGCTCGATTACCTCCCTCACAAAATCTAATGAGAACGGTTTGTTTGCAAGTCTTAGTGGAGCCAGATCAAGTGTAAGTGAAGAATCTTTCAGAGTTGAAATGTAAATTGGTACATCATAATCATATGCAGAGACAACAAAACTCTTTTCAGGACGTTTCGAATGTTCTTTGGAATATTTTCCCATCCAATTTGCAAATTCTGCAGTAGTAAATGGTTTTTCAAAGAAATTGTTATCAAACATTTTTTGGACAATCGTATCTTGTGTTTTCAATGTTTCTTCACCTTTGATATAGACATCTCTTATTCGAACAATATCTTTCTGATACAAAATCATGTCATCTACCTCAAAATGTCCTTGTTTTACAGGTAAATCCCATGCAAAATGTTCTTCGTGATATAAATTAGAACCTGTGGATATTATCCAATCAACGAATCCTTTTTCAATAAGAGATTTGAATAGCCCTCCAAAACCAACTGGTGTCATAGCACCTGCAATAGTAAGACAAATTGTTGCATCATCTTCTATCATTTTACGGAATAATTTTGCAGCTTCTCCAAGTTGCCTTGCATTATAACCTGAGCTTGCATAAATTTCTACAAGATCATCAATTTTCATATCGGGGCTTATTTCAATATGAGGAATATTTTTTCCATGAAAATTATGATAATCCATATTCAGTAACCAAGATTGTACTAGATAATATATCTAATGTTACAAATTAATTTAACAAAATTCATTGTAATATCATACATTTTAAAAGATTCTAAAATATGTTTAAAAAATCAGATTATTGAAAGATCAGAACAAGTTATGTAATGAACTAATCAAATTTTATTTCTTCCTGATGTTCCAAGGCATTGCAATGAGCACATCTTTCTGATGAAGTCTTAAAATATACCATATGGCATTTAGTGCAAGCCCTTAGATCACTTAACTTAACCATATAGGATAATCCATAACAGCCATACAAAAATCTTATTTTTTGTGAAATCCTAACATTTACTTGAAAAATAAATAACTTAAAAATTTAGCAATACATTTAGAAAAATCTATGAACTGAATTATTTACTTTTATCCAGTTTTTCTTCAATTTCTTCAAATGTCTCCATATTGGATTCTAGAAATGTAGATATAAAATACATAACACTGTATTTTTCTCCAACTTTTGTAATCATGTTATTTTTTTCAAGAACTTTGATATGATGCTGAATAGCCTTATAATCAAAGCCCAGTTCCTTAGATAATTGATTCGTGTTAAGAGGTGTTTTTTTAAGCAGAGATATGATGCGTAGACGAGTTAGCCCTCCTCTCGAGCCTGCAAAAATAAACCACATTAATCTTTTTGATTCTGGATCGTTTGCCATAATCTATAAAATTCTTGTATTTGTCAATTAAAAGGCATTATGGGTTTTATTCATCTGGAAGACATTAGAAAGTATAAAAAACATAATCAAGCAATTCTTGTGAAGTAAAATGATGTTAAACTATGATGCTCCTTTGTACAGACCTCCATCGGAGGCAAGATCATTAATTTTTCAAGTAACTCTAGGATGTTCCTTTAATGAATGCTCTTTTTGTGATATGTACAGATCAAAACAATATTCAGAAAAACCATGGGATGAAGTAAAAATTGAAATTGATCTAATGGCAAAACAACTACCAGATACTAGAAAAATATTTTTGGCAGATGGTGATGCTCTGAATCTGGATTCAGAATACATTGTTAAAATTGTAAAATATCTTTATGAAAAATTTTCTAATCTTGAGAGAATTTCATGCTATGCAATGCCAATGAACATTTTAAAGAAAACTCCGGAGGAGTTAAAGAAAATGCACGATGCGGGATTAGATATGTTGTATTTGGGAATTGAAAGTGGTTCTGACATAGTTTTAAAAAAAGTAACAAAAGGAGCAATTGCAAAGACAATTATCAAATCTGTTAACAAAGCAAAAGACGCTGGTTACATAATGTCTTGCATGATAATTTTAGGATTAGGAGGAAAAACGTATTCAAAAGAACACATTAGAGGAACAGCAGAAGTAATTAGTGCTTGCTCTCCAAATTATGTAGGAGCTCTAACTCTTTATTTAGAAAATGGAATTAAACAAGAATTTTTAGAAAAATTTGGAGAGCCATTTATTCGAATTACTGATGATGAATCACTTGAAGAGTTGTATGATTTAATCAGTCAGATAGAAACTAAGGAAGAAATAATTTTTAGGGCAAACCATGGTTCAAACGCATATACAATTAAGGGCACATTTCCACAAGACAAGCAAGCCATGTTAGATAAAATAAATTGGATGAAGCAGCATCCAGAAATTATGCGTCCAGAAGGACTGCGTGGCTTTTAAAATCTAAATAAATTTTCTATAATACCTATTTGATAAACAATAGACAAGGTAAAAATAATTTCCAAATGCTAGAGTTGGTCAACTATTGGTTTTAGATTATCTGGCAGATCAGGAATTTCAGTATGACTTTCATTGTTTTGAAGAATTTCCGGTCCTATTCGTCTTACTCTCTGAGTTCCAATTAAAGTATCAATATTTCTTTGAATGTCCTTTTCACTTAAAATAGTCTTTAATTTTTCAATAACAATTTCTTCATTTTCATATTTTTTAATAGCATATTGGACAAGGATCGTTTTTTCATTCATAGAATAATCAGTCATTTGAAAATTTTATCACAAACAGAGTAAAAAACATTAGCGAGTCTAGGAGAATTTTTTTTCTAAATCTTCCTTTTTGGGAATACCAGTAAACTCTAGTTTTCCATTAATCACTAAACCAGGTGCCATAAATATTGGGTATTTTTTCAAATATTCCGGTTTTTCAGTTACATCAATAAGATCATATTTTATGCCTAGTTTATCTAACATTTTTTCAAGAATATTACAATTAGAGCATCCAGGTGTGGTGAGAACTAGTACAGTCATGATTTTATAAATTGTTCAGGATTCTGCTCAAAAGCCCATTTACAACTAGCGCAACAAAATCGATATTGTTTTCCTTTATGTTCTAACAAATCACCTTTTTCTCCAACATCCATTCCACAAACAGGATCTTTCATGTTGTTATTCCCTTTTTTCGAGTAAAATACCATACGATTGGAAATACAAGTAATGCACTAAATAAGACAGGAGCAAATTCTTGTGGCATTTGAATATCATAGTGATGAGTATGCTGACCAATATGGAATTCTGGAGGAAGAGACAGTGTCGCAACAAAATTATTCCATGCAATGTGTACAAATGTAGATTCATACCATTCATGACCACCAGGTATGCCATTAATTATTAAAAATGCTCCAAGTACTATCAACATCCATCCAGTAAGTTTTTCAATTGTTATTTTGTTTGCAGTAATTCCTTTTGTAGCATTTACACCAATGATTGCCAAGACAGATAAAAGAATTAACGGAATTGCTCTACCTACTCCATGTACTGCACCTAGACTTGCGCCTATTTCCATATTACCAGTTCCTGCGATGTAAATTAACAACCAATAAAACATAGGATTGGGGCAACCAACACCTGCATTTCCTAATAACAATCCCATGAAAAATGATTTTGAATAATCTCCACGTTTTTGAATAAAGTTGGGAGTGCCAGAGTACGTAGGCAGTTTTAATTCAAATAACTTTAGCTGCGACAAACCAAAAAGAAATGCTGCAATGCCAGCAATTAAAAACATGAAAACTGAAATACGATCTAAATCTGCTGTTTGTCCAAGTGCACCAATTCCAAATCCATAAAATGCAATTGTTATTGTGAGACCTGCACCAAATAACATGGCCATACCAAGTCCCTTTTTTGCACCCTTACCCATGCTAAGGGGGATAATTATGAATACTAGTGGAAGTGTGCAAGGTAGAATTATCATTGATAGACCAGCTAGGTAAGCAATCACTAGCCATGAAGGATAAGATAATTCATTTCCAGCACCAATTGCAATTTCATTTGTAGCTGCAAATACGCCTCCAACAAAAATAAGAGAAAATAATACAAACAAAGTAAGTATAAGAGATTTTTTTACTGTGATTTGATTTGACATGAATAATGTATAAAGATACGTATACAATAATAGTGTACTTTACAATTGTAAAATGATAAATATTCTCGCAAGTAATTAGGCATATGCCATTTCAGCCTGACGATATTGATATTGCAATAATTGAATCACTGATAAAAGATGGGAGAAAATCATTTCGACAGATATCAAGAGAGATCAAAGTAAGTACACCTACTGTTCAAGCAAGATACGAAAGATTGGTAAATGTCGGATTGATAAAATCTGTCTCGCCAATAATTGATCTTGGAATGCTTGAAGTAAAAACTGAAAAACATTTTGAGAACATAAAGACAAAATCAATAAAAAAACATGATGTAAAAATAACTAAAGATATGATTTTAAAAATGACGTGTGATTTGTGCAAGGGTCCAATTTCTGACAAACCACATGTCCTTAAAATTGCAAATTTTGAGAGATTTTTTTGTTGTACATCTTGTAGATCGTTGTACAAAGAAAAATACAAAGGAAGAATAGAAACACTAAATCAAGAATAGTCGATCCATATGGAACAACCTACCTTTTCGGGGAATAAAGTGGACGCAGATAGGCGTGAAATCTAGTTTTCATTTTCTTTTCCTACAAATTTCAAATATTATAATTCCAATACCTCCATACAATATCAAAGACCATACAAGCCAATACGGATCGTTAATAGCTTCATCAATTGGCATATATCCAATCTGAATATGAGTTCCTTGTCCTTCAGAAGAAATAACATTGTAAAGATGAACAAATGGAAATGGTAAATTTATCAAGGTCAACATTATTGGCACATATCGAAAAAAGTTTACTAGCCCAAATATCAAAAAAACAATCCCAATTATCAATAATCTAGTTTTCATTTTCTATTCTTTAAAATCAAAAACTGCATTTGTATAATAAACATCAGTAAAGTTTCTTTGATCAGTATCTAACTTGCATTTCTTTGTCTCTTGTGATATTACATGTATGTTTGGATGAAACTCGATGTCGGTTTCAAATCCAGATACAAAATCAAAAAAATATTTTCCGTTATCATCAGGATACAAACCATTACTTCCGCTTTTAAAAAATACGCTGTCAATTCCTTTCTTTATAGGGATTGGTTCTGGATATCCTCCCTCACCTGTTATTTTTGTACCATCCTCACAAGTAGCTGGATAATAAAATAATGATAATTTGTAAAATATCATACCATCAGGAATACGTGAATAGTCTAAAACGTCAGCTCCGTTTTGATCAACCATCTCACTTGTAATGTATTGATTTGCCAGAAGTCCCCAATACTTGTTCAAAGTAGACATTTCTATTCCTAAAAGAGAGAAATTCCAATAAGTGATTGTATCTAATGACTGTGCATCAGTAGTCATCTCTGTAATTGTTATTGGAACAATTGTTCTGTTGATAGGTCTGTCTTGTACTGTAATGATGCTTTTTGTTTTAGACTCTGATTTAATTGGATTTGTTCTTTGAAATACAACATCCCCAAGTGGTTCTGTCCATCCTCGTTCTCTAAGTTTTTCCAAACTTTCACGTTTTACACAAGATGGATTACCGTTGCTAGACTTCAATGCAACCACAAATCCTTCATTACATTGAATTTGATCAATTCTTACCCCCGACTTGAATTGTTTTAGTGGCGACATAATTAGATCATGCTTATCTGGACTTACAAAAAACTCTAGAATTTTTTTCTTAGATTCTAGCGTAGGTTGATATCCTAACCAAAATGGTTCTGCAATTAAATGATATTTTCCTGCTATAAAATTAGATGAAATAGGGATAAGTAAAGAAAAATCTCCACTTTCATTTGCAAATTTTTCCTCAAGAACAATCTTTGTATTGTTGGGCCACATTAAGGAAAAAATAATTTTTGCATTTCCAACTTTTGTTAACCCATGATTTTCCATTACATATCCGTTAACAATGATAACATCACCATACTCAAAACTTGATTTTAAAAGATTTTCTTTCTCTATTACTGCGATAAGATTTGGACTTTCATAGAATTCTTCTCCATAAGATATTTGAGTAATTCCTATAAACCAAATCAAAACTAAAAATAAAACAAGATATTTCATTGTCGAATTAAGTGAATTGTAGGAAATTCATAAAGTGTTCTGAGAACAGATTCTAATCTAAAGGGCCTGAACCACTCAAGGTTCAAGTCCAAATGGGCCCACAGGGACTCTACCCCCTTTTTGGGGATAAAAGTGGACGCAAATATGCATGAAAATAAAACTTTTGTTTAAATCATTTAATGTAAGATTATGATTAAAAAATAATGCAAGAAGATAGATTATCTGAATGGTTTGTCCCAAAATTTGGTTCTCAAAATTTTAGATTATCAGTAGGAATTTTATTTCTACCATATACTGGAATGGTAGTATCCTTTGCCATATGGGGTTCTCTTTCAGTAGAATTTAGTTTTGATAGGATAGTATCCATTAGTTTACTCTATTTTTTTGCAATTGGTATATCAGCACATTGCCTTGATGCATTAGGAAGTAAGAAAAAACCTTTGGGGAAGGTGTCACGATCAAAGCTTTGGTCAGCAGTAATAATTTCCTTAATCATATCTTTTTCTATTGGACTGTATTACATTTTTTTAGATTCTTGGTTACTAGTTCCAATAGGAATAATGGAAGGGTTTTTTCTTTTTGCATATAATCTTGAATTATTTGGGGGTAAATTTCACAACAATTTATCATTTGTCATCTCCTGGGGAATTTTACCTGTTTTTGCAGGAGCTGCAATTCAATCTAGTTCCATAACTGTTGAAACCATAATATTTTCTGCAATTGCTGGTCTTGTAAGTTATATTTTGATTATTACATCTAGAAAGTATAAAGAACTAAAACGACAAAATGCTAATTATGAAACATATTACAAAAGAGAAGCAATTCTTAAAATTGTAAGTTCTGTTGTAATATTTAGCACTATTTTTTTTATTGCTTTAAGGTACCTTTAATTCATTAAAACACAAAAATATTGTATGAATGTATTTTCTGAAGATTTGTTAAACAATATATTAGATGCTCCAGTAGGCAAGGTCGTTTCTGTTCTTAGAAATACTCATGATGGCAATATCAAACTTGAAGTAATTGAACAAAACACTATACTCCCTAACCAATTTGTGAGAAAAGTATCAATTACGGCAGGTGGGTTTCCAGTGATAAAAGCTATCGTAAAATTTGACTCTACTATATTACCTGAAGTAATCATGGCTGAACTTTTAAAGAAAAAACAGGGTGTTGGGGATATTCTTAATGCAAATAATATTAAAGCAACTAGAAATATTATTTCCTTGAATCGTAATCATGACGAGAATAAAGTGACAAGAGAATATGAAATCATTTACAATGGAATTGTTTGGTTTACCATAATAGAAGAAATAAGGCTAGATAATCTTGGTTCCAACAATAATAGTTGAAGAGCCGTATGTCAAATCTTGCGTGTATGTCTTTAGTCCACATTTTTTCATAGTATCTTCATATTCTATTACCCAATTAGTGGTTCTTATTAGCTTAGGGAGATCAACAAATACCTGTTTCCAATTAGGGATAAAAAATCCTGCCAAAAAAAGTACTTTAAAATAAAAATTCCAGAGTTTTTGTATAAATTTATTTTTTGGATATGTAAAATCATGTAAGATTATTTTTCCACCTTCATTAAGATGATCAATGCAATTTTTGATGAGAATATCAGATATACAGTACTTTGGCAAATATGACGCAGTAATACAATCAAACTTTTTTCCCAGATTTAGTTTTTCTGCATCTTGATTTACAAAAGAAATTTTTTGAAATGAAATTAATTTTTCTTTTGCCTTTTCAAGATAGTTTTTAGTAATGTCTACACCTGTAATTTCTGCATATGGAAGTTTTTCTGCAATTTGTTTTGTAAGGATACCAGTACCACAAGCAAGATCTAATACAGTTTTTTCAGTAGATAATTGTTCTAGAATTTTATGTTTCCAAAAACTGTCTTTTCCAAAAGTAGTATAGTTTACTATTCTATCATATGAATTAAAAGTATTGTTAAAAAATATCGGAACAAGATCTTTGGGATTTTCTTTAATCATGAAATTTATTAGATTTTTTATTTAATGTAGTTTGTGAGTTAATGTCTTGATCCAATCTTTTATTATCATATTCACAGGGACTCGACTACCTTTTTGGGGATAGAAATGGACGCAAATAGGCGTGAAAATCAATTTTAGAAAATTATTCCTTTTTTAATTTATGACTATTTTTTTTTTTGAAAGTTCTTTTGCATTCTCATACCCTTTTGTAATCCACTTTAATGCAGATGCGGTTGTAGTCTTTTTTACATCAATCTCAATCCAACCCATCTTTGCACCATGTGAAAACGGTATGATTGCATTATTTTTTACAGCCAATTCCTGTTGTTCTTTTGAAAGTCTTACAATTATCTGATAGTCGTTTTTGTTATTGAATCCTACAAAAAATTTCTTGTTAATTGAAAAGCACTGATATCCAAACATTGGTCTTGTAGTGACATTTTCAAACTTTGACACTTTGATTTTTAGTGAATTATAATTATTGTTCATTTGTTATCTGTTTTGGAGAATAAATTAAACTTAATACCATACTTGATACAATCATTCCAACAAACCATAATCCTAATTCATATGCTAAAAGATGTAATGGCTCTCCAAATAATCCAAGTGGTGTAAATAATTCAAAAAACACTGCGATTGTTCCCCATAAAATGATTGCATACGCAAATCCTTTCTTTATCTTTGAATGGCCTGGAATTGAATCATACAGTACTGCAAAAAAGAAGCTAAAGATTGCAGGTGTAATTATCAATGCAGGAATAAGTGATGTTGCTTGAGGTACTGGATCCATTTGTGTCCAAACAGCGACAAGTTTTGGACTCTGTCCTAAGGATTCACTAAAAATCACTTCTTGTGAGATTGGATTCATGAATAATCCATAAAGAACAACCATGTTTACCAATGCAGTAATCGGAATTGCTATTGCTAATCTTTTCCAGTTGATCATAGAGCAAGCACTGCAAGTAACCATTAAACAATTAAATAGATGTTTAACTATTTAATTGTTATGGGAACTGGATGGAAAGCTATTGCAGATGATAGCAGGCGTCAAATTCTTTTGCTTTTAAAAAATAAATCAATGACTACGGGTGAGATTGCTGAACATTTTGAGTTTAGCTTACCTGCCGTATCTACACACTTGCGTGTTTTAAAAGAAGCAGATTTGATAACAGAACAAAGACAAGGAAAAAATAAATTTTATTCTATAAATCAAAAACAAGCTCTAGAACTAATGAAGTTCTTTGAAAATATGTGGGGGTACAAGCTAGACTCGCTTAAGGAATTTGTTGAAAATAAGGAAAAAAAGAAAAAACAATGAGTACTCTTGAGATAAAAAAAATAATTGAAATTGATGCATCTCCAGAAATTATTTTCAAGGCACTATCTGATCCAGAAGAAATCACTCAGTGGTTTCCTGATCAATCTATTTTGGAGCCAAAAGTAGGTGGGAAGATGAAATTTACTTTCTTTGCTAAAGATGTAAAGCCACTTGATAGAGATTTTTTTCCACAGGGAGAGATTGTAGAGTTTATTCTAAACAAAAAACTATCATACACATGGATTCCAGATGGAATTCAAGGCTTTCCAAGAACTCTAGTTTCATGGAATCTTGAACAAATAGGACAAAACAAGACTCGAGTAACAATGATTCATTCAGGATTTACTGGAGAGCCTCATGAATTATACAAAGAACATAGTCATGGATGGGATTATTTTACAAATAGATTAATTGAGTATTGCAAGAAAAAACATTCTTCTTTTAACATCTAGAAAGAATTGGGCCCAGCCCCCTTTTCGGGTACAAAAATGGGCCCACAGGGATTTGAACCCTGGATTTTCGCCGTGTAAGGGCGACGTCATAACCGATCTGGACCATGAGCCCGAAAACCTACCTTGTTAAAAACCATTTAAACTTTGAGACAAGTAATAATCTAGAAATTTGATCAGAATTTCATACAAATATGACAGATTTAGATTTTTTTTCTAGTCCAATAGGATTAGGTCACATTACAAGAGACATAGCAATTGCAAATAATTTTGAAAACATTGCTACTAAATTTATCACAGGAAGTGGAGCTGCAAAAATTCTAAAAAATTTAGATTGTAAAGTTGAAGATGTGTATATTCCTCCATCATTTATCATAGAAAATGGAAAGCTAACAAATTCAACTAGATGGCTTTGGAATTATTATCAATATTATAAAAAATGTAAAAAAATTTCTGAAAAAATTATACAAAATGATAAACCAAAATTAATTGTAAGTGATGAAGACTTCGCTTCACTTACTATAGCTCAAAATAAAAAAATACCAACTATTTTGATTACAGATATTGTACAAACTAATTTTGTAAATGGCATAGCATCATTTATTGAAAAAAAGATGAACAACTCTATGCAAAAAATTATGAAAAATTGTAAGACTGTGATTATTCCTGAAAATGGACCTGATGAAGGAAATATCAAAAGAGTCGGGCCTATTGTAAGACAAACAAGTTTTTCTAGAGATGAACTTAGGAAAAAGTTTTCATTTGATAAAAAAACTATAGTGATTTCGGTAGGAGGAACAGATGCTGGCTTGTATCTAATTGAAAAAACAATAGAATCAATTTCAAAACTAAAAAGCGATATTGATGTGATAGTAGTTTCAGGTCCATCTTTGAGTAAAAAGTTTGGAGAAACTGTAAGAAATTTGGGTTTTGTAGATAATCTCCATGAGATAATTTTTGCAGCAGATGTGATAGTGTCGCTTGCAGGGAAATCAACTATAGATGAATCAAAAGTATATGGTACGCCTGGAATTTTTATTCCAATAAAGGGGCATTTTGAACAAGAAGATAACGCAAAAGAAGAAGGGTTTGTTTTTGAGGATATTTACAAAATTGATGAATTAATCATTGAAAAACTAGAGCAGAAGAGAAACCCAATACAGACTAGTGGAGCAATTAATGCATACAACATAATCAAAAAATGGATGTAATCTCGATCCAATCCTTAATAGATAACCAATTATTTTTGTTAAAGTATCATGACAAAGTTAGTCGTAGCCAAATTTGGTGGTAGTGCTATCGGCATTGATGGTATTTCAATACCATTAGTTATAGACAGAATTAATGACTTAAAGAAAGATTCTAAAATTATTGCAGTGTTCTCAGCACCGCTTACAATTCAAAATGGAAAAAAATGCTCGCTCACAGATGTAATCTTAGAGCAGGGAAGAAATGTTGAAAGCGGCAAAAAAGCAAATTTAGATGTTATAAAATCATGTTATGAAAAAATCATGAAATTTGTAAATTCTGAAAATAAAGAAGATTGTCAAAAAAGTATAGATTTGTTCCTAAAAAAAGCTGAAACAGCATTAGATGAAGCATTATTAAAAAAAGAATTTGCAAATGAGATACGTTCACGTTCATTGGCATTTTCAGGAGAAATTCTAATTTCACATGTAATGAATCACATTCTTAGAAGTAACGGGATAAAATCAAACGCGGTAAGTTATGATGACTGGCCAATAATAACGGACCATAATATAGAATCAACAAATTTTCTTGCATCTAAATCAAGGGAAAATCTTGGAAAAACAGCTGATTTGGTAGATGAAAATGAGGTAGTTGCAATTGGAGGTTTTATAGGAAAAACTCCAGAGGGTGTAATTACTACCTATGAACGAGGAGGTTCTGATAGAACTGCAGCTGATCTTGGAATATTATTTCATAAAAAATATGAAACCAGAATAGATTTTGAAAAAGACAGTTCTGTAGTGTCTGCAGATCCAAAAATTGTTGAAACTGGATTGACTGAAGTAGATGAGTTATCATATAATGAGGCAAGACTAGCAGGAATGTTTGGAATGAAAATTTTAGATCCCATTGCAATCAAAGAGATTGTAGAAAATGGAGTAGATATGCCAATTATTGTTACAAATATGAAAGAACCATTAAAAACTACTATAATAAAACGAGTACCAGATAGTAAAAACGGTCATCCAATTAAGATCGTAACAGGAAAAGAAAATTGTGCAATTTTTAAAATTGAAACAAATGCAGCGCAAAAATTACTAGTATCATTAGAAAAAGACAAAAGGTATAGTGAATACATAATTTTATCACCATTTACTAAAGATGGTGTTGAATTTTCAAGAATATTATTTTTAGATGCAGATTACATTAAAAGAAATGAAAAATATTTTCTTGGATTTGATCCACTTGCATCAATTACATACAACAGAGGAGTAATAACACTAATTGGAGATGAGATGTGGAGAGTACAGCAGGTAGCATCGAGAACTAGTGCAAAGATTGGTGAAGTTGGACTAAACATTTTGAATATGGATGCACAAGAAGAGACCTCAAGAATAATTATTGTCATTGAAGATTCTAAGGACAGTATCAGAAAAGCTATAAACGTGATTCATCAAGAAATATCAAAGATTAATTTTATTTAATTGAGTTAAAGAGGCGTTAAGGGTTTTCACCTTTACCGCCAATAAGGGTTTATTCTTGGACCTTATCTAGATTTAGTCCGGCGTTACCCTAAACACGCGATAATAATAGTTGTATTTTCAAGTATATAGATGTGATCTATATAGAATCTTCACATACGCTCAGCTATATACCAAATAATCATGCCTATGATAATTATTGCATACCACTTGAAATTTTTCTTGTTAAGAAAAATATTAGCTGAGCCTAGTTGAGATTGAGTAGAATCAATTCTGATTTTTCGTAATTCAAATGCCTGACCAATCAGACCTATTATTAAAAGAATAATTGCAGAAAAACCTAAAATCCATTCCATAATCTAAATTGATTTATGATGTATTTAGGCACTTGCAGAGTAAATTTAATTAAAAATATCATAAACAAATTAGAATTAAGATATTTTACTAATCCCAAAGATATTCTTTAAATTGGTATAGTATTTTCCCTTTCCTATGAAGGAAATTGGCAAAATTTGGATGAATGGAAAATTAATACCATTCAAAGATGCCAAAGTACATGTGCTTACTCATGCCTTACATTATTCAACATCAATCTTTGAAGGAATTAGATGTTATAATACACCAAAAGGATCAGCGATTTTTAGATTAGAAGAACATGTTGACAGACTGTTTAATTCAGCAAAATTATATTCGATGAAGATGCAATATTCAAAAAAAGAGATAACAGATGCAATAATTAAAACAGTAAAAGCTAATGGGTTAAAAGAATGCTACATTAGACCATTGGCATACTATGGTTTTGGCACAATGGGCCTTACACCAACTCCAAACAAAGTTGATGTTTCAATTGCTTGTTGGGAGTGGAATATGGGAGAAGGAAAAGCTGGAAAATTCTCTGGTGCAAAATGTAAAGTTTCAAGTTGGATAAAGATCGATTCTAGATCACAACCAATGCAGGCAAAAGCAGCTTCAAACTATGCAAATGCTGCATTAGCTAGAGTTGAAGCATTAGAGAATGGATATGATGAAGCAATAATGCTAAACATAAACGGAAAAGTTGCAGAAGGTAGCGCAGAGAATATTTTCATTGTAAAAGACAATACAATTCAAACTCCTCCACTTTCAGCAGGAGGTTTAGAAGGAATTACACGTGATAGTGTAATCCAAATCATTGAAGAAAATGGTGGATATGTAATAGAAAGAGATCTTGAAAGAGGAGACTTGTATTCTGCTGATGAGATATTTATGACAGGAACCGCTGCTGAAGTAAAATCAGTTACACAAATTGATAAAGTGATAATTGGAAATGCAAAGATGGGAAAGACCACAAAAGAATTACAAAAATTATTTTCAGATGTCACAATGGGAAAAGATGAGAGATTTTTACCGTGGTTGACCTTTATCTAAAATTCCAAGAAGTTTTTTACCCACAAATATAGTAATATGAATATGGAATCTTGTTCAACTGGGAATACAGAGGAGATCTGTTGGTTTTGTAAAAAAGGTCGCCATGATGATTGCATGAAAGAGATTCCAATGGATAACAGATCAGATGGACCTCATGATTGCACATTTGACACAAAACTTGTCCCATGCAAGTGTCAACATTAAACAATTAATATCAAATACAAGACAAATGAAAATATTTTATGAATTATGATAAAGAGTTCTGGGATAAATATGCAATTGAAAATGAATCTAAATTCAATGAAGAGTTTGCAAAATTTGTCAGGGATTTGGTAGTTTCATTGCGTTGTACAAGTGTATTAGAAATAGGATGCGGTACAGGAATTGATTTACGATTATTTCCTGAATCATTTGATGTTTATGGTGTAGATTTAAACGATACAGCGCTAGATATGGCAAAATCAAAAAGCTTAATGTTTAATTTTAAAAAAGCATCAATTACAGATTTGCCATTTGAAAACTCATCAGTTGATTTTGTATTTACTCATCAGCTATTGAATTATCTTGAAGATGATGTTTTAGAGAAAGGAATTTCTGAAATGTACCGAGTATCTGGAAAATACATTATGAACTGTGAAAGATATGATGAATCAGAAAAGCAAATCAATAATAACTCTAAATTTAGAAATATGCAAAAAAGATGGTTAGAGTATAAAGTCAAAATAATCAGTAATGTGGATATGCATGAAGAAATAGAACCAGATAAAAGCAGATTTACGCTTCTAAAAAAACTTTAGAAATATCGATGTTATTGTCTACCTAACTCATCATATGTTTTTGGTATTTTAATTGTAAATGTAGTTGGGTTGTTTTTTACTGTGATACTTCCATTGTGTTGTTCAATAATATTTTTACAGCTTGCTAGACCCAATCCGGTTCCTTTTTGTTTTGTAGTAAATAGAGGCTCAAATATTTTATTAATAAAATCTTCAGGAATACCTAAACCTGAATCAATAAAATCAATAACAGCATAATCACCATATGTTTTAATATTTATTTCAAGTGTACCTCCCTGATTCATTGCCTGAATTGCATTTACAATAAGATTAATGAAAACTGCATCAATTTTCACTACATCACAAGATACAATTACATCAGTATCTGAAACAGTAATTATAACATCATGTGGCACATGGACCTTGTCAATTGATGTCAAAATTAATTCTCTAAGAGATACAGGAGTAGGTTTTATGGGAGAATTTCGAACGTAGCCTAAAACATCATCCACTTGATGAGATATTCTATCTATACTTTTTTCGATTAATTCAAGTCTTTTAGTAATGACAGTATCAGAAATTTTTGCATCTGCAGGATGTTGTTTTATCAAATCAACAGACATTTTCATTACAGATAATGGATTTCTTAAATCGTGTGCTAAACGACCAGATAGTTCTCCAATAGCAGACAATCTTTCAGCTTTAAGTACTGCTTGTGTTTTTTCTTCAATTAGCTCTTCTAAACTACTTCGTTGTTTTTCAAGCTCTATAGTCCTCATTTGAACAAATTTTGTGAGATTTCTATTAATTGTGAGAATTATAATAGTAAATACAATAAGCATTGCAATAACTCCAAATATAATATATTCAACTGATAATTCCTCTTCTGGATTTAAGTAAAATGTATTGATCATAAAAATAATAACAATCATTGAAAACAATAACAGTGTTAGCGGAATACCATACTTTGTAATAGTTTCAAATTTTATATCTTCATTAAAAAAAATCCCATTGTCATAAACATTAGAATTATTGGAAATTTTTATACGACTAAAAACAGAAAATATTAACAAAATATAACTATACAAGTACATTATATCAACAGGATGTCCATCATGATATGTGCCATTTAACTCTGAAAAAAGATAGAAGGTATCAGAAATACTATAAATCAGAAATGCAAATAACATTAACATCCATGAATAGTTAATGCCTTTTTTTACCATAAACAAAACTCCAATAATAGCAGGAGCTAATTGAAATCCCGACATTATAGGATATGATAATAAGATTGATTTAGAAAAAGCATCTAATCCTTCCTCGTCATCTAAGGAATCAAAGCATGCAACCACAGATGGAATTACAAATGAGAGTGACAACACAAATGCAAATAACCAAATCTTTTTTGTTACTAATTTTTTGATTGGTTTTAACGATAATAAAAGAAATCCAACAAAAAAAGGATATGCACCAATATAAAAAATGTCAGCGATTGAGGGAAAAGGATCTACATCATAGATGTTTTCATAGATAACCCAAATTTGGTCTGCGATAAACCAAAATGAAACACCTATTGTAAAGAGCATAAATGCTTTTGATTGAAAATGATTCTGTTTGTATAATTTTATTGTAAGAAGAAATGAAAATAGAATCAATATTCCAAGAATAATTGCATATGTAGGAATAGAAATTAAGATGAATTGCGATTCTTCTAAAAATGGCTTTACCTGATAAAGTAGAGTTATTCCCAACAGTGAGGCTACTAGAAAAATAATTGGATTATTGGATTTTTTACTTTTATTGTGTTTATGTTCTAAATTAGCCATAAGTGGAACCTCTTAATTTCACATAGATTAGTGTAGTAATTAGATAATATGTTTTTGTGAGATTTACGCATTAATTGATTAGTGAGGATAAGAAATTAGTTATTTGTATTAAATTTTACAATCCTAAATTTAATTAATATCTTAAGAGTATCATACTGAGAAGATGACAGCGATTTTAATAGTTGAAGATGATGAAGAACTATTAAATTTGTATGTAGAAACACTGGAAATCAATAGATTTAGTGTTCAAACAGCCATTAATGGTGAGGAGGCCGTATCAAAATACAAGCATATACATCCCGATTTAGTAGTGATGGATGGAATCTTGCCAAAGATGGATGGGTATGATGCATTTTCTCAAATTATAGAATTTGATAAAAATGCAAAAGTGGTAATAGTTACAGGATATTCTGAATTTTATGAAAAAAATAAACTAGCTCTTGAACAAGGTTTGATTTCTGTAATTTCAAAACCAATTGGAGTAGATGAGTTATTAAACTTGGCAAAAAAATATTGTAAAAGTTCAGAGAATAAAAACTCAACATTTAATCCAAATTTAGAAAGATCTATAAACTAACAAATCACAAAACATTTTGAATGACAGATAATAATTGGTGGAAAGGATTGCCAAAAGAGTTTGAATTAGATTTAGAATTATTATCAGATTTACAAAATTAAAATTATTTTATAAGTTTATTTTCATATTGAAATTAATGTAACAAAAAAGCGGGTCTAGTGGGATTCGGACCCACGACAACCGGATTAAGAGTCCGGTGCGCTACCTGGCTGCGCCATAGACCCACAAAAATAGAAAATCCTCGAGTTGTTATTAATCTTAAGATTGTTATAGAATTGAAAATTTAATTTTGAGCTTTTGCTTCAATTTCAGCATACTTTTCAAGAATTGCAGTAAGTGCTGTTGAAACTGGAACATCATTCATTTTTTTCTTTTCGGCAAGTAATTTTTGGTATGCATCTAATGTTATGTATACTGGAATTGAACCATTTCCTTCAAGTAGTCCTCTAACATTGTAAAGTGCTGTTTCCATTCCACGTTCAGCAGATTTTGCAAATTTTGCTTTATCTAAAATTGCTCCTAATGGACCAAATGGCATTGCATAATATACAGACATTGTTACTTTGGTTAAATTATCACCTAATGATTTGAATTCATTAGTAATTTTCCAGTGCTTAAATGGTCCTGAAATTTGTTTTGCAGATATTCTTTCATTTCTGACAAATTCAGTTGTTTCACAATCCCACTCTAATCGTTTACCATTAAAGTCACCAATTATTCTAAATGTTGTTCCTACACCCATTCCTTCTTTAATATCCATAGGAATTACAGTCATGCCTACTGCATCATTTTTTATTTGATCAGAAACGTGTTCTGGTCTTGCAAAATAGGTAAATACGTTTTCTATAGGTGTTTTAATATCGATTGATTTGCTTACGATAGTCAACATTTCAGTGTCTTGCCAATAAGGATTTAAAGGTTTTGAAGATTTTCCAATGAAAATTGATTAACACTATATTCATGCAAAGTTAATGAATTCATAATGACAAAAGTACGATCAGTTATCATTATGTTTATGTTAGTTTCAATTAGTATCCCTCTATATTCTGACGTAGATGCTCATTCAATGTTTAACTCAGCTGAAGAATTTCTTGGTGGGTATAGGGTACAAGTTGCAACACTACCAGAATTTCCACAGATAGGAGAAAAATCGCAAATTTTATTCAGAGTTGGAGATAGTGAATTTAATGAAGTAGAACAGTTTACGATGGGTGTTAGATTTTTTTATAATGATCAACAAATTGATGCGATCAATCCAGAGTTACATAAAGGAGGTCATTATGAAATTGACTATGTATGGAAAAATTCTGGAAATCATATTGTAAAAGTTGATCTATATGATATGAATGGTAGTCCAGAAATTCTTACTTATACTTTTAACATGGGTACACAAAATCCATTTGGATATATTTTCATCATGGCAATCACTTTTGGAGCCATTACGTTAGGAGTAGTCATAGCATATATCTACATTCCAAAAAAAATAAGATTAAAATCTAAACTGTAGATTCTATTGGTTTTTTTGCAATTCTAAATGCAAATAATGTAGTTAGTAAAACCATTGAAAATAACAATATTCCAACACCTAAGTGGATTGCGACAAGTACTGCGTGAAGTTTTAAATCAATTACTAGTGCACCAAGTGTGATTTGAGTAACTACAAGTGTAGATGCAAAAGTGCTAGTAAATCGTATCTTTCGCCCAGCATTTTTGTTAATCCAGCTTCCTACAGTAGTTGCAATTACAAGTGCACCAGTAGTTGCAGCAATCAATCTATGAGTCCATTCAATAAAATATTCTTCATTTGGCATTATTCCATTTGGACATAATGGCCATTCAGGACATGTTAGTCCAAGTCCAGCCGATGAAATGTATCCGCCAATAAACATTAGAGAGTATAAAACAATTAGAGATGCTAATGCTAGATATTGTAGGGCCAATCTATTCTACTATAAATGAACCTTGCATTCCTTGCAATGCATGTCCTGGAACTGTACAGATGTAATAGTAAGTTCCTGGGGCACCTGCAGTAAATGTTACACTACCATCTTGACCTGGTTTTAATGGATTATTTGGAGATGCGATAGCAGAGTTCCAAAGTATATTATTGAAATTTTCTGGATCTGAAGCAATTCCAAATGCATGAAATGACTTTCCTTTATTTACTGCTGAGAAAGTTATTTCATCACCAGAGTTTACACGAAATTCAGGATTGTGTCCTTCTTCGCCAGGTAATGCGTTAAACGCCAATGTTCTAAAATCAGATGATTCAACAAAGTCTACAATGAAATCATGTTTAACTCCAGTTGGAGCTGCAGCTGTCTTTGGTGCTTCTCCAGCTTGTGCTGCACCTATAATAATTTCCCCTACCATTCCTTGTTCTCTATGACCTGGAACTGTACAAATGTAATAGTAAGTTCCTTCCTCAGCTGGAATAAATTCAGACATTCCATCTTGACCTGGTTTTAATGGATTATTTGCAGATGCGATTTCACTTCCTGAAATAATTCCAGAAAAGCCTTCAGATGCTTTGGTTACACCAAATGCATGAAATGATTTGCCTGCATTTGCAACATTAAAAACAATTTCATCCCCAACATTTGCATTAATTACAGGATTGTGTCCTTCTTCGCCAGGTAATGCGTTAAACGCCAATGTTCTAAAATCAGATGATTCAACAAAGTTCAAAGATACTTCCATATGTTTTCCAGTTGCTACACCGGGTTGAAGTCCATGTTCAGATTCTCCCGCCATTTGTGCAACTACAGGTGCTGGAGCAGAAGTCCAGTAATCCCACATACCAAAAAATATTGCACCACCGACAATACAAATGCCCAACATTATAGCCATCATTTTTCCAGTTCTTGCAGGGGTTGTTCTGTAAATATTTTGAGTATCTTGATTCATTTCATATTTCTCCTAATGATGATGTGGGTTCTTTGATTCAAATGGATAATAGTATTTGCCACCCAAGTTGAACGGATCGTCGGTATCTGCTAATTTTCCTTTTGCAGAACTGTGAATCATGTTAATCAAAAATATCACCATGCTAGTACCAATAATCATAGCGCCTACTGAAGCAATTTGGTTCATAGTAATCCATTCTGGGATTGGTGGGTAATCAAATACTCTTCTTGGCATTCCATATAGACCAAGTACATGTTGTGTGAAAAATACTAGAACTGTTCCTATAAATGACATTACAAAGTGAACTTTACCCATATTTTCATTATACATTCTACCAGTAACATATGGGAACATGTAGTATAGATAACCTATAGAACCAAATGCAATTGTTCCCATTACAAATAGGTGAAAGTGACCAACTACCCAATAGCTGTCGTGTGTCTGAAAGTCAAGTGGCATTGCAGCGTTTACTACACCACCTGCTCCTGCTGAGAAGAATAATGCAATTCCTCCAACTGCCCACATCATTGGGGTTGAAAACTTTATTCTACCATTCCACATTGTTGCAATAAAGTTAAAGACGTGCATTGCTGATGCTGGTACTGCAGCTAGTGTTCCAATCATAAATACGGTTTTTTCAGTAAATGACATTCCTGTAGCATACATATGATGTGCCCAAGATGAGAAACTTACAACCGATAATAATACAAAAGCAAAGATTCCAGAACTGTGACTAAAGATTGGTTTTCTTGAGAATCTTGGAATAATTTCATACATCATTCCAATTGCTGGAATAACTAGCACATACACTTCAGGATGGAATGTAAACCAGAACAAATGTGCATATGCAATTGGATCTCCACCCATTGCAGGATTGAAGAATCCAGATACACCTAATCTATCAGTTAGCAACATCAACAGTGCAGCGGCAAATGTTGGAATTGCAACAATAATGATTAAAGATGATGTTAAAAATGACCAAGCAAGTAAAGGTACCTGTCCAATTGACATGTCTGGATGTTTACATTTTAGAATAGTAACAACAAAGTTAATTGCACCTAATACTGATGATACTCCTAAAATCTTTAATCCAAATATCCACATATCTGCTGCAGGACCTGGTGCGCTGATAATAGAATAGGGAGGAGTTGCATACCAAGTAAAGTCAGCAAAGCCTAACCAGATTAGTGCACCAGAAGGAGGAATCATCCAAAATGCTATTGCATTTAATTTTGGATATGCCATGTCTTTGTATCGTACCATAATTGGTACAAAGTAGTTACCAACTGCAGATGCAAATGGTATGATAAACAAGAAGATCAGTGTTGTTCCATGTACGGTAAAAATTCTGTTAAACGTCATAGAGTCGGCAATGATTTGGGAACCTGGGAAGAACAGCTCTGCTCTAATTGCAAGAGCTAATGCACCACCCATAAACAAGAATGAAAGAGATGTAATGAGATATAGTAATCCCACATCAGTATGATGTGTTGAAAACATTATTTGCCAAATTGGACGTGGCTTTTGTAATTCTAGAACCATTGATAATTCTCCTCACTTGAAAGTTTAGATAAAAGGGTTAGCATCAAGATGAATCATCCTCTATGATCAGTTTACCACGCATGTTATAGTGAATTAGTCCGCAATATTCTCTGCATTGAATGTCATGTTCACCAGCTTCCATTGGAGCAAACCATACAGTATTTACTCTGCCAGGTACTGCATCCATCAATACAACATAATCATGAATGTTAAATGAGTGATTGACATCTTTTGACATTATTTCAAATTTGTATGCTTTACCGACTTTAACATGTAGTTCACCAATTTCTTTTGTTCCGTCTTCATGTTCAAATGTCCAGAACCATTGTTGTCCAGTGACTTTGATAACTTCGGCATCTGCTGGAACATGTTCTACAAGTCTTTCTGCATTCCAAGCTTCTGCACCTACCCAACACATCAGTGCAATTACAACTCCAACGTAAACCCATTCTGGCCAGTTAGAATGATGTCCCATTTTTACCAAACTCCTTCCTTTTCATATGGAGTTGGGGTGGCTTTTGGATTTGATTCTCTGAATCTCCAACATAGCCAAATTATAGTTCCAGATACCACTGCACCCACTGTAAATGCCACAGTCATCATTCGATAAAATAAATTCCAAATTACTACTCTACGATCAAGGTAACCGCCTGGTTCGTCACCTGCAGCAAACACATATTCTACTGCTGGAATGATTACCAAAATTGCCAATACTAAGAATAGACCAAATATACTCTTCATTAGCTGTTGAGAAACGTGGCCTGTAATTTCTATTTAAGGGTTTTCAAGATTATTAGTTACCAATCATGATTGAAACGAGATGGATCCATCACATTGATTCCAGAAATTGAAAATTTACGGTTGTACTCTCTAAAGATGTTCAATGAGGCATTTGCAATAATTAGCTCAAATAGATTTGTAGGTGAAAGATCAACTACAGTAGCTAACATTGCTTTGATCGGGTCCATATGAGTTACAAGTACAACATTTTGATCAGGATGTTTTTCAACGACATGATCAACAATACTTAGTACACGTTTTTTGACTTCGGAGAAAGTCTCAACACCATTATGAGCAATTTCTAACTCGCCATTATAGAATTTCATGAAAACATTTCCATGACTAGTAAAAATCTCATCGTATGGAACACCAGTAAATTTTCCCATATCAAGTTCAATTAATCTATCATCAATTGACACATCAAGAGAATTATGTTTAGCAACAATTTCTGCAGTGTGTTTTGCTCTTTCAATAGGACTAGAATAAATTGCAGATATGTTCATTTGTTCTAAGAATTTTGCTGTCTTTTCTGCCTGTTCAATTCCTTTTTCAGTTAATGGAATATTTGGAGTTCTTCCAGTTAGAATTCTTTCAATATTGTTTTTAGCTTGACCGTGTCTTAGAAAAATAACTGAGCCCAATATGATCGGAAGTCAAATAAAGATAATAATAAGATTCTCAGAAGAATATCATGAAAATTGGAATAATTGGCGGGACTGGAGGAATGGGAAAAGGATTCGCTCTCAGATGGTCGCAAAATCATAATGTAATTGTAGGATCAAGGGATGCAAAAAGGGCATCAGAATCGGCAAATGAATATACAAATATTGCAAAAGAATCATTTGGACAGATTAATGGAACAATTACAGGCAATGACAATATCTCAGTTGCAAAAGATAGCGATGTTTTGATTTTATCAATTCCTTATGAAAACATTGATTCAGTTTGCTCAGAAGTTTTATCTCAAGTTAAAGATAGTTGCGTAGTTGTATCTCCAATTGTTCCAATGATAAAGACAGATGTTGGGTTTGAATTCATTCCAATTAAAGACAATAAACCATTTTCTTATCAACTGGTTTTAAAACATATGAAAAATAAATCAAAGTTGGTGTCAGCATTTCATGTGATTTCAGAAAAGAAGCTGGTTAATCCAACAATGGTACTTGATTATGATATTTTTGTATGTGGTGATGATAAAGATGCAGTTGGCATAGTAAATGGTTTGATCAATGAAATCAAAGGTTTAAGACCAATTTATTTGGGACCAGGAGAATTATCATATCTTGCAGAGATATCAACACCGTTATTGCTAAATGCAATGATACAAAATAAAATAAAAAATCCAGGTATCAAAATTATCTAAGCATTGTAAATGAGTCATGAGTATTTTCGTAGGGGAAGAAACTGGTATACTGCAGTTGGCTCTTTGTTTTTAATTATGGCAGGAATTGTTCTTGTTAGACAACTAATACTTTGGGGACCAGAATTTGTAGAGGAATTTATTTTAAATTCTGAATTTACTAATGAAAAAGTATCGGTAGGTATGATTGGCTTTGGGATTTTTATGATACTATTAGGATTTAGAAACCATGAACCGCAGAGATGAATTTTTAAAAACTCAAAAAATTTTACATCTTACAACAATAGGAAGTAAAAACATTCCACACATAGTACCTGTATGGTACTTGTATAGTTCAAAAAAAATCTATATCGGCACAAACACTAAAACCAAAAAGGCACAAAATATTAGAAAAAATAACAAAGTTGCATTTTGTGTAGATGTGGGAGTGAATTCTCCAATATTTGGTGTAATGGGACATGGAAATGCAAATATTATTTTAGAAAATAACAAAGTAAAAAGTATTGCAAAAAAAATACTTGCAAGATATTTCAAAAGTTTGCAAAATAAATCTGCAATAGAACTATTAGATAATACAGATTGTATTATAGAGATAATTCCAGAAAAGTTTTCAGTTTGGAGTTATTAGCTAACAAAATCTTCTATTTTGGTCATTGCTGAATCTAAAATTTCAAGACTTGGTAAAAATACTAGTCTAAAGTGTCCACTACCATATTTTTCTCCAAATCCAGAACCATGTACGGTCAAGACACCTTTTGTTTCTAGCAATTTTTGTACAAACTCCTTATCAGTACCAAATTTATTGTCTTCAATTTTTGGAAAAGCATAGAATGCACCTTTTGGATTAGGGCATGATAGACCAGGCATTTCGTTGAGTCGTTTTACAACAAGATCTCGGCGTTTTTTTAATTCAGATACAAATTCAGTTATGTATCCTTGTGGTCCTCGTAACGACTCTAATGCGGCATATTGTACAGGAAGATTACTTGCAATTCTCACTCGTGCAAGTTTTGGAAGATTTTCTCTTAGTGCATCAAGTTTTGATGATTGATTAAATGCAATGTATCCAATTCTCCATCCAGACATTAGATGAACTTTGGAGAATCCATTTAGAACAATGACTGGGGAATCACCTGCAACTTTACCAATTCCTACAAATTTTTGATCAAAAATTATTTGATCATAAATCTCATCACAGATAATATACAAATTATGTTGATTTGCAATTTCTACTAATTTTTTTAGTGATGATTCATTAAATACAACACCTGTTGGATTATTTGGGCTGATTAAGCATATGGCAATAGTTTTTGATGTAATCTTTGATTTAATATCTTCAATATCAGGCGTAGAGTTATCCAAGTCTACTGCAAATTCTACTGGGATTCCGCCGTGTAATCTAACGTATGAGGCATATGGTGGATAATACGGACCAGGCAAGAGTACCTCATCGCCTTCTTCAACAATAGACGATATTACCATATCAAGTCCTTCGGAAACTCCATTAGTGATTAAAACGTCATCATGTGAAATGGATAATCCTTTTACATTTTCTTTTTTAGCAATTTCTACTCTAAGTTCTTTGAGACCTTCTGATGTGGAATAAAAATTCTCTCCATTTCTTATTGCATTAATCATTGCCTCTTTTACATTATCAGGAGGTTGAAAACCAAATTGTACAGGATCACCAATATTTAGATAATCAACTTTCATTCCTTTTTCTTCAACTTTTCTTGCAGCTAGAACAATATCCCTAATTGCATATTCAACTCCAGCTACTTTTTTTGATATTTTCAAAGTACCTAGACAGATATTTAGGCCTGTTAAATTCTTACTTGTTTGGACTCGTTGCACAGTCTGGATAGTGCGAGCGGCTTCGAACCGCTAGGTCGAGGGATCGAAGCCCTCCGAGCCCTCTTAGATTATTTTATTAAACAAACAATTTACATATTTGATGGGTTGAAGTTCTCTTTGTTCAAACTTGGTGTGATATTAAGTGTAATTGGAATAATTTGGATATCATTTGTTTTTCTACAAGGAGATAAAATATCTGATGAGATCATACTAGAATCATCAAATTCGCATGATCTAAAGCTGAATTTGGAAGGTAAAGGTGTAGGATATTACAAAGTATTCATGCCAGAATTTAGCGGTCAGCAGATATTTGTTCAGATTTTAGATAATAACCAGAATACAATATCTGAGGAAAGTGTTCAAACAAAAATGTCTGTTGGGTATTTTGATTTTGAGAAAAGTGGAATGTATACAGTTAAAGTAACAAATCCTACAAAAAATCAAATAAGTTTGGAAGTTGAGTTAGGTGATGCTGGCGAGGAAGTCATGATACCACCAGGAATAATGATATTAGCAGGGGCAGTAATGGTTATTTTTACATCATATATGAAATTAAAAAATTATAGGATTGAACACCCAGATAAAAATATCTTGTAGACTGGAAGACATTGTATCGTATAACCAAAAATCAATATTAGATTAAAGACTAACCAAGTTGTAAAAAATAAAAATGAGATAATGGAGAACGGAAGAAGTACTTTGAGTTTTGTTTTTTCGAGATTTTTCAAAATGAGAAATCCGCCCAATGCAGATAAGACTAGACCAAATTCTAGTGGTTGATGTGACCAGGAGATTAAGCCGTCAATTCCAAAAAGTTCATGTGAAAGTGAATCTGCATATCCTGATACAATCTGAATTAGCGAACCAATGATCACCAGAATAATTCCATTTTTAAGAGAATTTTTTGTAGAATTTCGAAGTAAAAGCATAGTTCCAACTATAGCAGCGCTTGTAGTTATTGAAACTCCAGTGTACACAACGATATGTTGTATGCTCCAAAAGAATTCAGGTTCCTTTTGAAGATGAGATATTGCATCCCAAAAACCAGCAGATACAACTACAAAAGGACCAATTACTGCAAGAATAGAAACTAGAGATACAAGTGTGCTAGTTTTTGCAAGTGATGAATTTGAAAATTTCTGGATTAATTTCATTTTAGTATAACCTTTTGATCGAGATATTTGAAGTGTTGTAAATTTATCAAATAAAAAAATTAAACATTGTGGGTAATTTTGAGAATTAACTATATTAGAACAAAAGAATCAGAGATAGTATGAGTCCAGGAATAGGATTAATGAAAAGACGACTGGAAAAAGAAAGAGATGCTATTTCTTTAGCTGTTTCAGGTATTGCAAAAAAATACAACATTCAACCTCAAAATATCAAGACGCTTGAGACAAAATATGATGCTGATGCAGGTGATTGGTATGTTGCCCTTGGATGGGATGAGAAAAAAGCTATTGTGAAGATGGATTCTGTTTTAGGAACAATTACAGAAATTAAAGAAATCTAACTGGTAAAAAAATTCTAATTAAATCAAGCTTTTGCGGTTCATTCCTTTATTGAGTTATAAAGTATTTTTTAGATATAAAGCAGATTCATAGTGAATTATATTCAATTTTTTGTATACTCGATTGTTTCTTAGATTTTATTAGATTTCACAAATTATCATAGAATATTAACAGTAATGACTAATTATTATCATGTCAGAATTAACAGACACTATTACAATTAGAGTTCCTAAAACTTTAAAAAAGAAATTAGAAGAATTAAGCAAAAAAAATCAAATTAATGTTAATCTTTTGATAAATCAAATACTAGTCAAAAATATGCAATGGGATGACCACATTTTAAAAATGGGATGGTTGCAATTTAACCCATCAACAGTTAGAGAGATATTTAATCATCTAGATGTGAAGGAAATCAATAATATTGCAAAATCAATAAAGCTAGAGACCATTAATGGAATCAAATTCATTTATGGAGATACAAGTATTGTGCATACAATAGAATTTATCGATGCGTGGTTAAGAGCAACTAACATGTCATTTAGACACATAGAAGACTCTGAATCACATAAATTTATTGTAAATCATATTCTTGGAAAAAAATGGTCTATATTTGCAACTAAAGTTTCTGAAGAATTTATCACAGAATTAGGTTATAAAATATCAGATGTGTATACAGATAATGATTCGTATTCATTTACAATTAGCAAATAAACCACAGCGTATTCTAATGTATACAATTCAATTATATTTCGAAATTTAATTTTTTTAAAATATAAATGGCTAAACGAACAACGATAATGCTTGAAGATGATATTATAAAAAAGATTAGAATAATTCAAGCAAACATGATCAAGCATTCAGTAGAATCAGTAAGTTTTTCAAGCGTAGTAAATCAAATACTACAAAAAGCATTAAAATAAGATTAGGCGTAAATATTTAGATCAATCATCATCTTCGTCATGATCATCATCTTTGGATTTCTTGTCTTTCTTCAAATCTTTTAGTTGTTCTTTAAGCTCTTTTTCTTGTGCTTTGAAATCTTTCTTTAGTGCTTTTAGCTGTTCTTTGAGTATTTTTTCTTGTGCTTTGAAATCTTTCTTTAGTGCTTTTAGCTGTTCTTCGATTAACTTTTTATCAGTATTTTGATTATTGTCATTTCCACATACTCCAATCGTATCTCCATGCTTTAGATGAGCAGAGATAGCATTTACTGAAACAGAAATTGTCTTCTTATCTTTATGGCAAATATTGACTTTATCACTAGTATCATCATGATCATCAAATGGAGTCACAGTTACAGTGACAGTTGCAGTATCAGTTAGCAATCCATCAGATACGGTATAAGTGAAAGAGTCTACTCCATGAAAGTTTGGCTGTGGAGTGTAAGTTGTAATGGTGCCGTTAGTTGAGACTGTTCCATTAGCTCCTTGTGTTACAGAACTAACTGTGAGTGAATCACCATCAACATCAGAGTCGTTGTTTAGTACAGAAATGATTATTGCAGTGTTTTCTGGTGTTGTTGCAGTGTTATTTTGTGCTATTGGTGCATCATTAACTGGATTAACAGAAAGTGTGACTGTGGCATTGTTACTGATATGAGTTCCGTTTGTTGCAACATATGTAAATGAATCAATAGAATTAAAGTTTGAATTAGGAGTATAGGTAAATGTTCCATCTACATTTAGTGTAAGTATTCCAAAACCAACACCAGTCTGAATTATTGCAAAGAAACTATTATCGATATTTATGTCGTTTATCAAAACACCATTAGGATCAACCGTAAGAACTGAATCTTCATTTAATAAATATTGATCATTTTGCGCTGTAGGAACTTGAGCAAATGCAAAACTTGAGGAAAATGCTCCTGAAATAAGCACAGCAAACAGAAACAGTCCTGAAAGTTTTTGCATGATCAAGAGATTTCAAAATTGCATTTAACCTGCAGGCAGAAAAGATCAGTAACATGGCTGAGAAATGGTTATAAGAAAAGATCCTTGATAAATCAATTTACAAGTAATAAAGAAATTTAATTACAGATCATCATATTATAGCAATATGACGAAAGCAATTATTCTTGGCGGTTCTAGAGGTATTGGTAAGGCAATATCAGAATCTCTAAAATCAATAAAAATAGATGTTTTTGCAGCATCAAAAAATGATATCGATACTTCAAATTTAGACAGTGTAAAAAAATTTGTACAAAACCATAATCAAACAGACATACTAGTACTCAACACAGGTGGGCCTAAGGCTAAAGAATTTTCAAACATATCTGAAGAAGACTGGAAAAAATATCATAATCAATTATTTTTAGGATTTTGTATAATTTTACAAAACATCAAGATTAGTGATGGGGGTTATATTTTTTTGATTAGTTCTAGTGTAATTAAAGAACCAAATAAAAAATTAATATTATCATCAGCTTATCGTGCTGCATTTAGTGAAGTATTTAAGATTCTAAGCAAAGACTATGCTGCAAAAAACATTAGCTGCATCAACATTGCACCAGGTCCAATTAACACAGATAGAACCAAAGAACTGATAGAAAATATTGATGAGTATAAAAAATCGTTACCAATGAAAAGACTTGGAGAGCCAGAAGAGATTGGAAACTTTGTCAAATCAATTATTGAAAATAAAATAAAATATCTAACAGGAGTTGTAATTAATTTTGATGGTGCAAATTCAAATTATATTTTCTAAGTTTATTTTTTGAATTGAACGTTAGGTGTATCTGGTTGATTTTGAATTGCAATCAATCCACCTTCACGTAGTTGCTGAAGTAATTGCATTACTTCTTTTTCTACTTGATTTCTTTGTAGTCCTGTCTGTTGTGCAAAGATTTCTACTAGTTCAGTAACTTTGCGTTGTCCATTGCACGACTTCCAAAAGTCTACAATAGCCTGATTAACCATAAATCCTTGATCATGTTCGTTAGCTAGTACCATTGAACCATCTTCTTGTTGGACTAGTTTTCCAACTCCTTGAGGTAACGCAATTTCATAATTAATTGGAGCTGGTGTAGTCATTGCATTAGTCATATTTTTGATTTTTGCTTTACCTTCTTCAGTCATGCTATCCATTGTCCATTTTGGTTCCCAAACAATATCGACTTTAACATTATTTACTCCTGGAACTTTTTTGGCGTATCTAGTTACATCTTGAACCAAGGTTTCATGTAGTGGGCAACCTTGAGTTGTCATTGTCATTTTGATATTTACATTATTATTTTCAACTACATCAATTCCATAAATTAATCCCATTTCTACAATATTTAGCGGAACTTCTGGATCCATGCATTGTTTAAGAGATTCTTTTATGGCTTGTGCAGTGACATTGCTCATACTATTCAATGCAATATAAAATCAATAAAAACTTTCTATTAATTAGCTTCAAATAATTTTTTGATGGATTCTTCATATGGTGGTTTTGCCACGCCTTTTTCAGTAATTATCCCAGAGATTAACTCAGGGGGCGTCATATCAAATGCTGGATTTATAACATTAATGTCATCAGGTGCTGTTTTTTTATCACCAATTCCAGTTACTTCGGTTCCTTTTCGCATCTCAATAATTACATCTTTAGCATCACTAATCATATCAAAGGTAGATAACGGAGCTGCTACATAAAATGGAATTTTGTGTTGTTTTGCCATAGTTGCTACCTGATATGTTCCAATTTTGTTAAAGACATGACCAGTTCTTACAATTCTGTCTGCACCAACAACTACTTTGTTAACTAGTCCATTTGCCATTGAATATCCTACTGCCGTATCTGGAATTAGACTAACATCAAATCCATCATGTTTTAACTCAAATGCAGTCAGTCTAGATCCTTGTTGAATTGGTCTTGTTTCAGTAGCTATTACTTTGACATTTTTTCCACTTTCTCTTGTTGCTCTAATTACACCAAGTGCTGTTCCATAGGCTACAGTTGCTAGTGCACCTGCATTGCAATGAGTCATGATAGTATCATTGTTATCAAATAAAACAGAACCATTTTTTCCCATAGTTTTGTTTATTTGAATATCATCTTCTGCCATATTTTTTGATTCGTTGATTACTAATTGCTTGATTTGTTCAACAGTATTTCCAGAATTTGCAATATTCATAATTTTGTCCAATCCCCATTTTAGGTTTACAGCAGTGGGTCTTGTTTCGTATAGAATTTTTCTTGCCTTTTCTAGATCAGAAATTAGTTGTTCTTTTGTAGTTGCTTTACTTTGTAAAGATGCCAAAGCCAAACCAAAAGCACCAGATACTCCAATTGCAGGTGCCCCTCTAACTACCAAAGTTCGAATTGCATCGGCTACCTGATTATAATCAGTGTATTCAACAAAGACTAGTTGATTTGGTAATTTGGTCTGATCAATCATTATTACTTTGTTATCTTTCCATTCTACTGTTCTTAAAGAAGAATCAATCACAGTGTTGTCCAATATTTATCAAAAATTAAGGCTTTTTAAAAATCAATTGATGATGCCTAGAAGAGTCTTGAAAGAATCTAGAAAGTCTTTTTTGTAGTGATAGTTTTGGTTCAAAGCAAAGTTCTTTTTTTATCATAATAGATGTCTTACTGTGCAAAATATCACCATTAAATCTCGTTTAAAGTTAATTGATAAATTTTTATCAGATAATGTGTATTATATGCACAAATATAATTAATTAGATTTTTTATTTAGATAAAATTCTAGAATTCTATTAGATGTGCTTT
This sequence comes from Nitrosarchaeum sp., assembly GCA_018334095.1. Taxonomy (GTDB): domain Archaea; phylum Thermoproteota; class Nitrososphaeria; order Nitrososphaerales; family Nitrosopumilaceae; genus Nitrosarchaeum. The sequence goes on along the minus strand of JAGXTE010000067.1, from coordinate 19,576 downwards.
GAGGTAGAATATCAAATATTAAATTTCTAATATTTTTTTGAATTTTAGTTTTAAGTGGTTTTTGTTTTTCATAATTTTTAAGTGCAATTAAATATTTTGATTGTAAATCATTATGAAGTTGTTTGAGTATCATTAATCGTATTTGGGTAATTTTTTCCAATGCATCATTATATCGTTTTTTTGTTAGTTGTGATTCATGTATTCTGTATTTGGCTAAATTTTCATTTACAAGATGAAGTTTGTATTCAAATAAAAGACAACATCTTAACCAAAATTCATAATCATCTTTATATCCTAATGTTTCATTAAATAATCCACAATTATCAAAAATTGATTTATGCATTATTGAAGTAGTTCCGTTTCCATAGAAGTGATCAAGAAGTATAACATTTCTTTGAAAAATATCAAGTGAGTTATAATTTGGTTCTACAAATGTTTCTAGAATATTTCCATTTTTATCAATTATATCATAATTTGAATAAAGAATACAATGTTCAGCTTCTTTTCCAAGTTTATCAATCTCTACGACAAGTTTTTCAATAGTATTTTTTACTAAAACATCATCAGCACTTAGCCACTTAAACCAGTCTCCAGTCATATTTTTTATTCCTAAATTAAGAGCAGAGGCGGTTCCTCCATTTTTTTTATCGATTACAATGATATCGTTTTTGTATTTATTTAAAATGGAAACTGATTGGTCTGTAGATCCATCATTGACTGCAATTATTTCAATATCCGCATATGATTGATGCAGTGCAGATTCTATGCATTGTTCTAAGTATTTTTCAGCATTGTATACAGGAATTATTATAGAAATTTTCATACTCTATCGAATTTTTTTGGCATGTCCAAAGAGCCACCAGATGATAACAATTCAAGTTTTTGAACAAGAACAGTCAACCTTTTTGATTGTTGTTCATTAATTCCCTCATTAGAAAGAGATTTTCTTTCCAGCTCTAACAATTCACGAAATAAAGGAGCCATTATTTCTTTCTGTATTCCTGGAAGAAGAAAATAATTGTAAGGCCATGATTCTTGAAGTATGTCTTGTTGTGATTTGTATATTACAGAGCGACGCATATGTGTAAATCCAATTAAAATTAATAGAGGTATACCAATAACTGAAGAGATTATCACATACGTTGAGAAGCTAGAAAAGATTGTATCACCTAATTCATTTTGGATTATGGCTAAATAGTATGTTGTAGTTAACATGTTAATTAATGCTAAAGTAAATGTAAAGTATTGTGCATAACCAGTTTGAAAATAAAACCATGCACGAGAAAAAAGTTTTTTCATCTTAAAACTCCTTTGGGGGGATTGCCAGCAAAGCCTCCAGATATTAATTCATCCAATTTCTTTTCTAATGATAAAATGTTTTCTAGTTCTTCTGGCGTAATGTTTTCTCCATTAATTCGTTTAATGTTTAGCTGTAAAATTGCAATATATGCTGGAGCAAAAATTTCTTTGTTAAATCCTGGAGGAAATTTATAATTATATGGAGAGTATTGTTGTGAAATTGCTACTTCTTGTGTATATGTGCCAATTTTTTTGAAATGAAGCCATCCAGCAAGAATAACTATGGGCATACCTATACCTATACAAAATAAAATATAGATTTCAAAACTAGGAAAGATCTTTTGAAGCCAAACGATATTTTTCCCTGCTAAAAAGTATGTTGTGGTTAAAACATTGATTACACCAATAAACATGGCAAGATAAGTTCCATAACCTATACGAAAATAATAGAATAACCTAAAGCCTTTTGTTTTATTATTCATTAATAGTCTCTAGTGTTTTTAGATAATTATATCTTTGATATTATCTACTAGTTTTTGTTAACAAAACTATGAAATTGTATTATTAATTCATAGATAGTATCAAAATAGATCACATATTGTATATTTGTAACAGTAATTCAAGTTATTGAATTATAAAATAATTTTAAGATTAAGAGACCATAATTAGAAAATATATTATCATAGATAGATATAATTAATTTTATAATAACATATAATTATAAATAAAAATCATAAAAACAAATCAAAAATAATATTTACAATTTATAATCTTGACTTATTTTAATTACAATATCTTTCCACTTAGTTATTGTATCTTGTAAATCAAATCCTGATTTGATAACTTCAGAGCGTGGATCTTTGTTTTCTGGATACCAATCTTCAAAATAACCAATATTATGTGTGATGTCAACCTTAGTCCCACATAACATTGCTTCAATTGCAGGTAAACCAATACTTCCTCGTGCAAAAAATAAATCCGCAGCATTATATAATTTTCTTAACATATCATGATCAATATTACAAAAAGTTTTGATATTTTTCCCAGTAATTGAAAATGGTTTATTCTTTGAAACTAAAATCCAATCAATATTTTCATTTTCCTCAATTTTTGATTTAACGTGATCCCACCCATGAATTAGTGTTTCATCCCCTACAAAGATATTACAATGATTAGTTATACCCAATTCATTTCTTGTTTGATTTCTTTCGACAGAAGATGGATAGAAAATTGAGCTATTTACACCCATGGGGATCCAACAGCCTTTTTCTTTAGGAATATTGTATAATCTAAGTAAGCTATTAACATTTACAACAACATAATCAGCTACATCTATAGCACTCTGAATTTTTTTAATTTGACGAATACATGATGTTTCATCAAGAAGGTTGTATTTCATTAATGCGTGATAATTATCTTGGATTAACATGATAATGGGTTTTTTAGAAATTTTTAGATCTCCCCAAAATGCATTTTGAATAATTACATCTGGATCAAATTTTTCAAGGCGACGTCTCCAAAACCATTTTTTATTACTAATGAAATTAGCATCTAAAATCTCTTCTAAAAAATGCCAAAATGTTCTAGTTCCAGGTATTCGTGTCTTAACATCACTAATTAATGCAATTTTTTGATGCATAATTATTTGATATTTTTCTCTAATTTATACACCAATATTTTTGAGAAGTTAAAAATACATCAGGTCTTTTTAGATAAATAACTAACAAATGGTCTTTTAAACAAGATGTCAGTTGAACGTTCGATTTCTTCAAATTTAATCAAGTTATCTATTTCATCATTATGTAATTTAATAAATTCATCAAATGCTTTACTATGATTAATGTCATCAGAACATAAGACATCATTTTTTCCTAGATAACTCCAAGCAGTAGTAAATTCATACATCATAGTTTCATAGGAATGTTCAGAATCATGAATAAACATGTTAATTCTATTTAATTTTTTCAAAAGTGGTTCAAGTTTTTCTTTTGAGTCACCTATAATCAAAGTCCAATTTTTTTTTAATGATTCAGTCACCATATAACCAACACCCCCGTAATTTTTTACACTCTCAGAATCATCCAAGTCAAATGAATAAAGATGACCAATTTTATTTTTAGAGATGGCTGATAAAATCATATATGAAGACCAACCCATGCTAGTTCCTGTTTCCACAATTATTTTTGGTTTATTAGTGCGTACTAGACAATACCATGCTATAGGATATTTAGTAATACCAATTTCTTTACTTATAATTTCAATAATTTCAGGTATGGAATAGTTTTGTTGTAATAAGTTATCAGACATTTTACAAGCATTAGACATTTTTTTCCTATTTTCTTTAATCTGAATAGTTTTTTTAACTTCATCCATATTACCAGTAAAAATTAACTTGAATACAGCTTTAGGGTTATGTAATACTCGTTTTATTTGTTGAAATTTCATGAATCCATTTCTCCTTCTTGAATATGGTAAATCAAACTATCAAAAACTGTATAATGTTTAATTCCCATAGGTAACAATTTTTCATAAAATAAAATTTTATCTCCAGGAGTAATATTTCCATTTTTTTCTATACGATTTCCAATAGGATATCCACCACTTTTTACGAAGGAATCCTTGTATATTGCGCATGGCATAAACAAACCACCTTCTTTTATTTCGGACTTTGAAATTGTATTTACAAAATTTTGGAAAGAATGATCATTAAATTCTGAATAGGTTTGTCCAAAATTTCTTTCTATACCATATTTTCCAGATCTAAGTTTTCCAGATTCAATTAATCTGCAAGTTACAATTCTATCTTCACGAAGATTTTTCAATAGATTTTCTAGCCAGTTTTTTGAAAATGCCATATCAGAATTTACAAAAATAATAATATCACCTTCAGATTCAAATCCTCCAAAATTCCAAGCCCTGTATACTCTATTAAGATAGAATTCTTGAGGATCATCGTTCCTAAATAATTTGTATGTTATGTTATTTTTATCAAAATGATCTAATATTTTATCAGTAGGGTCGTTTGCAATAAAACAAAATTGTACATTATCATGTAAGTTAGTATATTTGTTAAATGAATTTAAGACAAAATCAGCATAGCCAATTGATTTGTATATTAAACATATAACAGAAATTTTAAGAGTAGAAAGTGGAAAGGAATCCTTTGGAAATTGTTTTAATTTTAGAGTTTTTTCATCTTTAATTCTTTCCAAACTCCAACCAGTTTGTCCTAAAGATTGATAATTAGAATATTTTTTATTTACACGTTCTTCAGTTGCAAATCCATAATGAATTATTTTAATATCAGTTCTTCGATCAATTTTAAGTCCAAGTGGATATTGTCTGTGATGTAACCCTTCTTTTACATCAAATTTCAGGCTACCAGTATTTTTCCATAATTTTGGTTGCCAATTTTTTAACCATAATTCATCGGTTCGAAAAGATTTTGTATCTTTCCATAAATTGTAATACAAAAAGGAAAATGAATCAATGTTATGTTGATTTCCATATTGACATAGTTTACGTATTCCACATAGTTCTCCTTGTCTATCAAAAATCTCATCTGGATCTAAAGATACGATCCAATCTGGATTTAGAGAAAGTGCAAGCTCAAGTAATTTTTGCTTATGATATAGTTCTTTTTTGAATTCATCAGGCATTACAATAATATGTTTAGTATATTTTTCTGCTATCGATAAACTATCATCAGAAGAGCTGTCATCACAAAATACAATATCATCACAAAATCTAGATAGGTGTTTTAAGCATCTTTCTAAATTTCCAGTTTTTCCTTCGTTAAAACATTTAACAAAACCAACTAATTTCACAGATTCTGTAGTAGATTTTAATGATGAAGTATTAATTTTTTTAATATCCTTATAGAAACTTAAACATTTTTTTGCAGTTTTTTTAAAAATCAATAGTAAATTAATTGAGGATGAACTAATTTATCTTACTAATCAAAGCATATATTCATACAGCTAACAATTTAATCATTGAAGGCAAAATATCTAATTGTTTTAGGAATTAGGCCAGACATAATTAATTATCAACCGCTAGTAAATGAATTTAAGAGAAAAAAGATAGATTTTTCAATTGTTCATACTGGACAACATTATTCATATTTCTTTGATAGATTATTTTTCAAACAGTTAAATTTTCCAAAACCAGACTATCATTTAAAAATTGGATCAGGCTCTCAAGCTCACCAACTTGGAAATTTGGTACAAAAATTTGAAAATGTACTGTTAAAAGAAAAACCTGATCTGGTATTTTCATTTTCTGATGCAAATCCAGCCTTATCCGGAATTGTTGCATCAAAAATGGGCATTAAGGTTGCGCATCTAGAAGCAGGAATGAGAAGTTACGATTGGAGAATGCAAGAAGAAAAAAATAGAAGATTGTTAGATAGTATTTCAGATTATCTATTTACTCCGACTTCATCTACAAAAAAAAATTTGATTAATGAAGGCATATCAACTCATAGAATATTTCAAGTTGGAAAACCAATATTTGAAGTACTAGAAAATTTCAAAGAAAAAATTGATAAAAACAAAATTTTAGAGGAATTACATATATTTAAGAAAAATTACTTTCTTGTTACTGCACATAGACCAGAAAATGTAGATGTAAAAAGACCACTTGGAAATATTTTAACTGCATTAGAGGAGATTTATAAAAAATATGGAAAACCAATTATTTTCCCTATACATCCTAGAACTAGAGCATCTATCAAAAAATTTAATCTAAAAGTTCCTAAAGGTGTTAAATTATTAGAACCTATAGGATTTTTGGAATTTTCAAAACTTGAAAAAAATGCATTTTGTTGTGTTACAGATTCTGGAACTGTTCAAGAAGATACATGTATTTTCAAAGTTCCATGTGTTACTATGAGAATAAGCACAGAGCGATCAGAAACAATAGAGGTAGGTTCGAGTATTGCTGCAGGAGTTAATAAAATTCACATAGTAGACGCAGTAGATAAGATGGTGAATCGAAAATCCAATTGGAAGAATCCTTATGGAAAACCAGATTTTTCAAAAAAAATGAGTAAAATTTTAGAAAAACTTGATAATGAAATTTGTTCGCCAAAGATTTGGTGGGATAGTCCAAAAATTAATTCAAGTAAATCAATAAGTGAATATAAAACAAAATGGAAGAATTCATCAATACCCGATGAAATTTTTTAGTTAAAGTTAATTACTGAATAATTCTCAGTTATTTGAAATTGATACAAGGATTACAGCATAACAAAGTTGAATCGTTTATCGATGATAGAGGATTTCTATCACAAATTTTACCGGAAGGTGATAAATCATTTGTTGTTAAGAGAATTTACTCTACTGGAAATTTTTCAAAAGGAACAATTAGAGGATTTCATAAGCATTCCAGAGAAATGAAGGCTTTTTTTGTAACTTCTGGTGTAGCAAAATTTGTTGCGGTAGATGATAGAAAAGAAAGTCCTACGTATAAGCAAATTGAGACTTTTGTTTTATCACAACTTAATCCATCTGTACTAGTAGTTCCTACAGGAGTATACACAGGATGGATATCTTTGGATGATAAAACAGTAATTATCGGAATATCAAATGAGCCATTTGATAAAAATAACCCAGACGATGAAAGATTGGATCCATTTACATTCGGAGATGTCTGGGAGGTTAAACATAGATGAGAGTTCTTCTAACAGGTGGTTCAGGTTATCTAGGATCAATACTTTCAAGAAAATTAATTTCAAAAGGCCATAAGATTAGAATATTAGATAATTTTCTTTTTGGCAATGACTCAATTAAAGAGATTGAAGATGACAAGAAAGTTGAAATCGTAGAAGGTGACATACGTGATCTATCAATTGTTGGAAAATCACTAAAAAACATAGACTCTGTAATTCACTTAGCTTCAATTGTAGGTACACAATCAGCTGAATTAGATCCAAAAACATCAATAGAAATTAATTTTATGGCAACAAGAAATATTGCTGAATTATGTAAAATATACAAAATTAAACAATTTATTTTTGCAAGTACATGTTCGGTTTATGGTGCACAACCAGATCAAATAATTTCAGAAAATTCTGAAGTTAATCCATTAGATTCATACGGACAATCAAAATTTCAATCTGAACGTGCTATTTTACAGGCTTATGATTATCCTACAATATTGAGATTAGGAACATTGTTTGGTGCATCATATAGAATGCGATTTGATCTCGCAATTAATTTATTCATTGCACAAGCGATGAATAAAGAAAAGATAACAGTTTTTGGTGGTGAACAGTGGAGACCATTTTTACATGTAGATGATGCAGCAGAGGCTTTTAGATTTGCATTAGAAAATAAAATGGAAGGAATCTATAACGTGATTTGGAAAAATATTACTATTAGCCAAATGGCAAAAGATGTCAAAAAACTAATTCCAACTCGAATAGATTTATCAAGAGATATTATTGATAAAAGAGATTACAGAGTTACAGGAGAAAAATTAGAGAAATTTGGATACATAGCAAAAAAAGATATTGCATTTGCTGTAAAAGAGTTTAAAGAGAAAATACAGGATGATGTGAAAAATTACAAGCAAGAAAAATATAGTAATTATAAATCATTTTTTAATTCAAAATCAGTACAACGTAAAGTTTACACTCAGGGACCAATTTTCAAGAAATAGATATGACAGTATTCATAACAGGTGGTGCAGGAGCATTAGGTAAAGAATTAAAAAAGAAATATCCAAATGCATTAACCCCTACTCACCAAGAATTAGATTTAGGAAATAGAACAGATGTTTTTAGTTATTTTAAAGATCATCCAGATATTGATTTGGTAATTCATGCAGGTGCACTTACTGGGATTAGACCATGTGAAGAAAATCAATCTTTGGCATGGAAGACAAATGTGGAGGGTACAAGAAATATTGTTGATGCAGTAATAGAATCAAAACAAAAAATTCAATTCATCTATGTAAGTACTGCATGTGTTTTTGATGGGCATCATGAAATGTATAAAGAAAGTTCTATTCCTTATCCAGAAAATTTCTATGCATTGACCAAATTGGTGGGAGAAAGTGAGGTGAGAAAATTACCAGAATTTCTCATTGCAAGAACAAATTTTGTAGCTAAAGTGAAATTCCCATACCCTAAAGCATTTACGGATAGATTTGGAACGTATCTTTTTGCAGACGGAGTGGCCCAGGGAATATACGATGTTCAAAAAGAAAAATTAACAGGAATCGTACACATAGTTGGAGATAAAAAAATGTCAATTTATGAACTAGCAAAAAAGACTACTCCAGATGTTCAACCCATGACAATAAAAGATTATTCGGGTCCAAAACTTACAATGGATATGAGTTTAGATACAGAAAGATGGAAAAAATACAAAATTTCTGATCCATGATTTAATTTGAAATACTATCAATAATAGAAATAAAAGATTTTTTGAATTGTTCTTTATCATATTTTTGGATTGATTCCTGTAAAGAAATTATTAAATTATCAAAACTACCTGAAAGTGCATTATTGATTTTTTCTTGAGCATCTTTGATATTATTTGGATCATATCTTAATTCAGAAAACGGAACAGTTTCTTTGTGAGCAGAATTATTTGGTACAATTGGAATACATCCTGCGGATATTGCTTCAACTATAGTTAATCCAAAAGTTTCAGGAGATGTGTGAAAATATACTTTTGATTCAAATAAATGAGTCAGTAAAATTTTTCTAGGAATATTTTTTAGTAATATTATATTTGACGAGTATGATTCATTTTTGATTTTAGAATTAAGTGAGTTATAATAAATTTCATTAGATTTAGTTTTTGTATTACCTATAATTATAGAATTAATTGAAAGATTTTTTATTACATCGATTAGGAATTCAAGATTTTTTTCAGGTGAAAATCTAGAGATAGTTATAATAGATGATTTTTTAGATTTTTTTTGATTAAATTCAGATAAATCTAATGGAGGGTAAAGAAGAGATGATTTTTTTCCATAGATTGTTTCGAGTGAATTTTGAACATACTTAGAATTAGATATTAAGAAAATATTTTCTTGATTTATTTTTGAAAGAGATTGTTTTAGTTTTTCATAGTAAATTTTGTAGTATTTTGCCCAAATTCCCTTGTATTTTGTTATTGGTTTTTCTAACTCACTTGAAAAATCACTATGACAATAAACAATTATCTTTTGGTTTGGATTTTCAGGTATAACAAAACCTCCTGAAGTTTGAATAATGATATCTTCATTTTTTGCTTTTGAGATAAGATTTGATTCCATCAGACGTTGATACAATCCAAACATCGGTATAGAGATAGGAATTGTGCTCTTAATGTTGATTTTCTTTAATGATATCTTTGGTTTTGAGAATGTGTATAATGTGACATTATGGTTTGTTTCTTCTAATGCTTCTAATATTGTAAGTAATGTTTTTTCTGTTCCTCCGCCTCCACCAATAAAACCATGAATTATTCCAATATTCAATAAGAGTGAAAAATAAAACAGACCTTAAAATGTATTAGTTAAGATTTAAACAATATTACATAGTTGCCTGAGCAGCGTCATGGAACATCTGACTCTTTGCACAACCAGCTGCAAGCTCATCACCTGCTCCACGTCTCATCAGGCCTCTATACAGACCATCTTCTAGTTTTACGCCTTCTCTTTGTTCCCATTCTTCTACTGTTATAGAATATTTCTTTTGAATTCTATCTCTATACCATTCTGGAATTACATTAAATGCACAGAATGGAACAATTCTAAGATCAGGAGTCAAATAATGAATATCACATCTTTGGAGTCTTTCTAAATCTTCATTGTATTTGTCTTGGAAGTGCATCATACCTAAGAATAATCCTTTGACATGCCATGAACCAATTGATTCAAATGATCTCTTCATCAAAATATTACCAAACATTTTTGCCAAATCTAATCCGGCTGGTTGCTTCTTTGTATCAACAAAGCCCTTTAGTTTTCTTACAACTTCAAGCATTGTAAAGTATTTGTTTTTACCAGAACGAATCTCTTCTGCTTTGTCCTCAAAGAGTTCAAGCATTCCTTGAATATCACAGAATTTAGTTAGTGGAACAAATTTCTTTGTTTCTGCATCTTCAAAGATGTATGTTCCTGCACCACAAGCAAAGTGAATTGATAACTCGTATTTTGGCTTGCTAGAAAATGCTTCAATTACATTAGTTAGTGGCATGCAACTTGGCACTGGGAACCAGTCATCAACAGTTACCTCGCCATTTGTTTGTTCTTCAATTCTTTGAATACAATCTGGAACTGTAATTCTGTATTTTTCACGTTCACCTTTACCCATTCTACCAGTTAGTGATACAGGTTGGAAGTTAACAGCGTGAACTACATCCATGTTCTTTTGTGCATAACGAATGATTCCACCTAATTCATGATCGTTAATTGATTTAATTACAGTTGGAACAAAGACTACGGTTGTACCGGTTTTTCTGCAGCTATCAAGAGCATATGGAATTTCCCAGTGATTCTTTGGATTTGTTCTTGCAGTAACACCATCAAATGAAAGATACAAGTTGTTACATCCAGCTAGTCTGACTTCTCTTGCAGCTTCTGGATCCATTGCATGCCTAATACCATTTGTATTCATCTGGACATGGTCAACGCCTTCTTCTTTCATTATTCTAATAACATCAGCAATGTCTTCTCGAAGCATTGGTTCACCACCAGTAATCTGAATAGAGTTACCTGGAATTGGTCTTTCAGCCTTTAGAGTTTTCATCATTCCTCTTACTTGGGTATGATCTGGCTCATACATGTAAGCGCCTTCAAGGCCTTTCTTTACATAAAAGAAGCAATACCAGCATGTCAAATCACATCTGTTAGTTACAATCATGTTTGCCAATCCACTATGAGATAAGTGATTTGAGCATAATCCACAGTTATTTGGACATGAACATTTGTCAATCATTACGTTTGGAGCATGAGCACCTTTACCGTCTACCCAGTATGTACTAAATTTCTTGTACATTTGATATGAACCAAAGTATAATTCCTCACATTCACCATGAGTTGGACAAATCTTTGACATGTAGACCTTATCGTCTCGCTCAAAGACCTCAGCGTCTAATATCATGTTACAGTCAGGACATATGCTTTGAGTAAATCTAATAGTAGATTTCTTGCCTAGACTTTTAGTTGACTGATTGGAAATCTGAATTAATGCCATGCTTACATTGGCAACTTTTCTAAAATGGTATATAATGCATTGCCTACTTGGCCCCGTATGGAATTTAGTAATTGAGCGTGACTGGTTTAAATATCAAAACTTAACGATTAGATCGCATGAACATAACTGACAAGACAAGAAAAGCTCTAGAAAAAATCGGTCTTACTAGTTATGAAACAAGGACATTTGCATCATTACTTGAAACAGGAGAATTAACAGCATCAGATCTTAGCCAAAAGTCAGGTGTTCCATATTCAAAAATTTATGAGGTTTTAGGAACGTTGGAAGAAAAAGGTTGGATTGGTTCTGACGACTCTAGACCAACAAAATATTTTGCAAAATCTCCATCTACAGGATTAGAGACAACAAAACAAAAGATGCAAAACGATTTTTTACAAAATCAAAATATTATTTTAAATGAACTTGTTCCACTATATGAAAAAAGCGGAACCAGTGAAAGACCAGACATATGGGTATTATCTGGTGCAATAAATATAGCTTCAAAAATTTTGGAGATGGTTGAATCTTGCAGAAATGAAGTAATGATTGCATTACCTGAAGCAGGACAAGAATTAGTCAGACAGGCATTACCAAAATTAAGAGCATTGCATGATAAAGGAGTGGATATCAAAATATTAACTTCGGATAAGATGGACAAGGAATCTCTAAAGGCAATAAGTAGAGTTGCAACTGTAAAAATCAAAAAAGGGCTCTTTGGAGGAGGAATAATTTCAGATAACAGATATGTTGTAATTTTATTGGGTCCAGAGATGGGAGCGATGAATACTCCAGATTTGGTAGCTATTTGGGCAGATCATACTGGATTAGCTGGATTTGCAAGACAATACTTTGAATATTTATTAAAAGATTCAAAGGTGGTATAATATGGATTCATTAAATGATGAAAATGATGAAACTCTTTTTGTAGGAACAGCAGAAGCTGAACATGTTGAGATGTATCTAAAGGCAATTTGGCATATTAAAGAAAGAGGAGAAGATGTTAAAATCAGTACAATTGCAAAAATGCTCAATGTCAGACAGCCTAGTGTTGTACAAATGCTAAAAAAACTAAATGAAAAAAACCTTGTAAATTACAACAAAGCAGGCGTAACACTAACCCAAGATGGAGAAAGAATCGGTTCTAGTATGATGAGAAATAGCAGATTGTTAGAAGTTTTGATGGATAGTGCATTAAAAGTTGCAATAGATGAAGAGATGGTATGTGGAATTGAACATCATATGAATAAACAATTTACAGATGCATTATGTACTATGTTAAAGCATCCAAGAAAATGCCCTCATGACCATGTAATCCCAATGGGCGAATGTTGTAAAACATCTTAGAAATAAATCTCCGAATGATCCCAAAGGATATATCAGATTGAAAATAGTATGACATATGGCATGTTTTTGTGGCTGTGAGACCTGGCAAAAAGATGATGATGGGTTCAAAGTGGCATGTGTAAAATGTGGTCATGGACCTCAGAATCATGATGAGGAGTTCAGAGCTTCTGCAAGAAAGAATGAATCACAAAGTCAGAAACGTGATGTAGATTTTGGATAAATTACTCACCAATAATTTTAACTAAAACTCTTTTTGGTCGTTGTCCATCAAATTCACCATAAAAGATTTGTTCCCATGGACCAAAATCTAATTTGCTATTAGTAATAGCAACAACAACTTCTCTTCCCATTATTTGTCGTTTTAAATGAGCATCGGCATTGTCTTCACCAGTATTATTATGCTCATATTGATCAATTGGTTCATGGGGAGCAAGTAATTCTAACCATTTTTCATAATCATGATGCAGTCCACTTTCATTATCATTAATGAAAACACTTGCAGTGATATGCATCGCATTTACTAGACAAAGTCCTTCTTGGACTTTACTTTTAAGAACCAGTTTTCTTACATCAGGAGTGATATTGACAAAGGCTCTACGTCCTTTTACATTATAGGTTAGATATTCAGTTAAAGATTTCATGATATGAAATTATCATGGCCACCATAAAAATTCTAAGAGCAGGCTCAGAACTCAAGATCCTCATCATCAATCAAAGGGATAGGGTCATCACTGCCAGCAAGGCATAATTCAGGTAGATTCCTATTGAGTCTTTCAACAAGATTGATAAATGACGAACTGTGGATTTATTCAAAATGGTTACAATTGACACTCCAGCATCATTGGAAAGTTTTAGAAGATTTGTAATTGGCAGTACATGCCGATCTTATGCTCCAAGAAGTTATTTGGAGGATTCAGAGGTATTTGCTGAAAGAGAAGACAGTTTGGGATCAATTTATGTTGAAGCTGCAGACAAAGTTACTCTAAAAAAAGTAAGAGATATTACATTTGTAAATGCCAGAGATATTCTTGGAATAATATATAATTCTAAGAGTGGAAATACTGCACTAAAATGGCGTCAAATAAGAAAAAACAATGGAAAGGTAGTAGGTGAAGCCTCTGCAAATTCTTTGACAAACCTAGCTGAATCAGGAGTGCTCACACTAGATTGGGTTGAAAATTACCTAAAGAAGAAAACTGAAGAGACAAAAACTAACGAAGTTACAAGCTAAACTCTTTTGTTTCTGTTAATTAGAATAAGAACATGATTACAAAAATAATTGACGATAATTCAATTTCTGTCATGCCAGAAGACTCTGATGATCTTTTAAATTTACGACGTGTAATCAATGAAGGGGATAGAATAGTTGGAGATACAACTAGAGTAATTAAGTTAGAAAAAGATTATGCAAGACCAGATAAGGGTGAAAGAATTAGAGTAAGAATTGCATTAAATGTAGAAAAAATATCTCTTGATGATGTTTTAGATAGATTAAGAATTAGCGGCACTATATTAGAATCAAGTAATGAATCTGTACCACATGGATCACATCATTCATTTATTCTTAAAGTAAATGATGGTATTACAATTACAAAGAAAAAATGGTCACCAGTTGAAAAAAATATAATTGAATCAAACAATAAGCAAATAGGCTTTGTATTAATTGCAATTGATACTGCGGATTGCGGTATTGCAAGACTAAAAGGAACCCATTTGGAATTTATTCCAAATATCTATTCTGGTTCTGGAGGAAAGAGATACAAAACAAATTTCAATATAGAAAAATTTTTTGAACAGATTCAACAGGCATTATTTTCTATAGTTAAAGAAACAGATACTATTATCATATTTGGCCCAGGAGAAACAAAGAAAAGATTTTCTAATTTTGTATTGAAATCCCAAAATGCTCAAAAATATAAAATTCAGATTGCAGAAGGAATTGATTCGGGGGGGGAAGATGGAATTTATACATTTACGAAATCTCAAACTATGAAAGAAATAATGTCAGAAAGTAAATTAGCTAAAGTATCTTCAATAATTGATGAGATAATGCTTCGAGCAAATAAAAAAAGCCGAAAATTCACTATGGGGTTTGAGGAAACCCTCAAGGCTAATCAGTTTGGTGCAGTTGAATTATTGGTTTTTTCAGATAAAGCAATTCAAACAAATGATGAAAAAAAAATAATAGAACTTCTTAACGATGCAGAAAGTAAAGGAGTAAAAACGTACAGTGTAGATTCATCTACAGACATAGGCCTTAGAGTTACGGGATTGGGAGGAATAGTTTCTTTGTTACGTTATGCTATAGAATCTTAAGAGGTAGATTTAGCTAGCCACTTGAGATAAGAAGAATTTATTGATGAAATAGCAATTTCGGCAATTTCAGGAACTTGATAGGGATGAGTCTTTTTGATTTTTTCTTTAAGAATTTTTTTATTTTTTTGAGTAGTTTTGAAAATTGCAAGGTATTCAGTAGTATTTTCAATTTTATCATTCCAAGAATAAACGGATGAAATTTTAGTAATGTTAACACAAGCAATGATTTTATTTTCAATTAATTCATTTGTAATTTTTTTAATTGAAATTTTGTTAGGATATGTTGAGATAATCATGACTGGTTTCATAATAACTATAAATGACCGGAGTTTAAAAAATTAACAATTAGTTTGGACCTTGATTTTATTACTCAAAATTCGATCATCTATGTGTTAATAGCATGGGTAGTAATTTTAGGAGCTGCCAAAGTATTAAAATTAGAAAAACATGGTTTTGAGCTTAAAATATACAGTTTAGTATACAAAAATCAGCAGGTACAATCTGTTCTAATAAAAATTCTAGGAAGAACTAGACGTGGGATTAGAGTTTTTGCAGATGTAAGTGTGGTTGCTGGTTTTCTGATGATGGGTTTTGCATTCTGGTTTTTGATATCAAATGTTTCCAAATTCTTTGTTGCTCCAGCTGAATTTTCTCAATTAACAGTTTTAATTCCCGGTATAACTTTGACATCTTCATCATCAATTCTATACTTTTTACTTTCCATACCAATTGTTTTAGTTATTCATGAAGGTGCGCATGGTATTGTAGCAGCACTAGAAAAAATTAAGATAAAAACGGGAGGATTTGCAATATTCATTGCAATGTTTGCAGGATTTGTAGAACCAGATGAGGAAGAATTCAACAAAGCAAAAAAAATTTCAAAATTAAGAGTTATCGGTGCAGGGGCTACTTCAAATGTAATTTTTGCATTTGCATTAGGATTAATACTTTTAACAAATCCCTTCTTTGCCATGATTTTACCTGAACCATTACTAAGTACATTTTATGATTTACCAGATGGTGTATTGATACTTTCAATTATAGAAAACTCTGGAGCAGAAAAAGCAGGGCTACTTGCAAATGACATCATTACTTCAATTAATGGAGTCCAAATATTGAGTCCATTGGATTTCCAAAAGACGGAATTAATTCCTGGTGAAATAGCAAATGTGTCTGTACTTAGAAATGGACAGGTTTTACAATTTCCTGTTGAAATAATTCCATCGCCTGAAGATCCTCAAAGAGGATTGATAGGAATAATGAGGGATAATTCATTTGCATACAAACCAGTTTTGAATTTTATTGAATGGAACGATCCAAATGTTTCAATGTTTTTGCTATGGTTATGGATGATATCATTTTTTATTGGAATCATCAACATGTTACCATTACCAATTTTAGACGGTGGAAAATTCATTCATACAATCATAGATAAGAAAATTTCTGATAAGGCAGTAAACATTACAATGTGGGGAATTTACGCATTCACATTTGCTTTGTTTGGCTTGAATATTGCATTATCATACATGAAATCAGGCTGGTTTACTATCTAAAAAATACCTAAAGAATCATTAATGAAAAAAAATCATATAATTTAATGAAATGCGATAGATGTGAGAATCAGGCAGCATACACGCGTAAATATTCTGGAGAGAAATTATGTTCTAAATGTTTTTCAAGTTCTATCGTAAGAAAAACTGCAAAAACTATTTCAAAACACAATATGATTCAAAATAATGAACTAGTAGCAGTTGCAGTATCTGGCGGTAAAGATTCACTTGCTTTACTTAATATCATTAATCAAATGACTAAGACACATAATTTTAGAATAAAGGCAATAACAATTGATGAGGGGATTCCAGGTTACAGAAATGAGGCCCTTGAAATTGTTCAAGAATATTGTACTAAATTAAATGTAGAGCACAAAGTTTTTTCTTATAAAGAATTGTTTGATTTAACATTAGAAGAAGCATTGGATTTGAGAGAAAGTGAAAAAACATCTTCATGTTCAATTTGTGGAACCCTAAGAAGACGTGCAATTGATCATGCAGCAAAAGATATCGGTGCAGATGTAATTGCAACAGGGCATAATTTAGATGACACATTGCAGACATTTGTAATAAACATGTTATCTGGGGATACTACTAAAATTGGTTGGATGGATCCTGACAATTCCAGTAATACGTTAAGAAAAATAAAGCCGTTTTGTGAGATTTATGAATCTGAAATTGTATTTTATGCATTTACTAATGACATACCATTTCAAACAGAACCTTGTCCGCACATGAATGAGGGAATAAGAACAGAGATTAGAGAGTTCTTAAATTCATTAGAAGGAAAACATAGTGGAATTAAAAATAATCTCTATCAATCAATAGTTAAAGTATCACAAATTGTTAAAGAAGGAAATAACAAACAAAAGACAATTTGTATAAAATGTGGTAATGAGTGCACTGGAAAGATCTGTTCTGTGTGTAATTTGGTTTTAAAACTAAAAGAAAATCAAACCTAATGCAAATATAACATACCATTATAGAAAAAAACGGTAGTAGGTAGGATTGGGGTGCCAGCCGTGCCCTATTCTGAAACCGGCTATACGCAGAGATCAGTAACTGTTGGGTAAATCTCTAGATAGGTAATTCCCGCTTGGTGTGCGGAAATGAAATCACGCCGAGGCGGGTGGTTGCAGGACCAGAATTATCCGAAGGGATAACGTCTAAGTCCGAACTATCGAAAGGGATGAGGTCCGGGAGGGAGCAATCCTAAGGTGGAGCATCCACGCTTCCTCGTCTACGTGGCGGATCTTGTATGCCTTGAAATGGGGCTATCCGTCTAGACTGGAACCAACAGATCTACTACCTTTATAATTAAAATTAAATTTTAGTCATCATGGATGGAATAATTTCTTTTGGAACAAAAAGAGATTATAGTGATTTTAAAAAACAAATTCCAATTGGAGTACAGCCACTATTTGATTCTATAAGGAAATTCTGTCTTTCTTTAGGAGAAAATGTAGTTGAAGACATCAGAATGCATAGAGTTGTTTTTGGAAAATCTATGACGTTTAGATGGTTTGTAGATATAGAGCCAGAAAGAGAAGGCATTATAATTAAAATTCAAAAAAGCAGAAAAGAGACTCCCCAAATTCTACAAATCAAAACAGGACAAGAAATAACAGAACTAAAAGAGATTATAAAAAATGCTTTTGAAACAATTAACTAGTACAATACATCAAATTTTGAAAATTCCCCAATAAATTTTTCATTTATAATTTTAACATCTTCAACTCTTGCATTTGCTGGTCCTCCATGAGACCATTCAATTAGTCTATTTACTTTTTCTTCATCTCCTTCAAGTACAGCTTCAACTCGGCCATCTTTGAGATTTTTTACCCAACCAAAAACATCATTTTTTTTAGCCATTACTTTAAGAGCTTGACGAAAAAATACGCCTTGAACTTTACCTTTTACAAAAATTCTAATTCTTTGCTTTGACATACAAAAAATTATTTCAATCAGGTATTAATCAATTTTAGGTAAGAAAAATTAGATTATTACTTTCTTTCTTTAATTCTGGCCCTACCAGTTTTTCTTGCAGCAATGCTACCTACTTTAGCTCCAGGAGGAGCATCTCGAGAGACAGTAGAACTTTGTCCAACGTGTTGGTGTCTTCCACCACCGTGTGGGTGTACATAAGCTGCTTGTGCTACACCTCTTACTATAGGGAATTTTTTTCCTTTAGCTCTAAAACTACGCCATTTGTTACCTGCGCTCATAAAGAATCGTTCGCTAGCTCCACCTCCTGCCAGAGTTCCAATCATAGCTCTGTTCTTTGGATTAAGTGTAGTGAATTTTCCAGATGGTAGTTTTATTGTAACTCCCTCTTCACCGTGAGAGAAGATAGTTGCATTTGTTCCTGCTGACTTTACTATAGCACCGCCATCACCAAAATGTTTTTCGACATTACAGACAATAGTTCCATCAGGAATGTTTTGAACACTGATTACGTTTCCTTTTTCAATTTTTGATTTTAATCCAAATTGGAAAGTTTCGCCTACTTTAGTACCTAGAACTGCAGGCATAAATGATACTGAGCCATCTTCAAATCGTATTTTAGCTAGTGGTGCTTCTCTACCACGCTCATGTACTAGATCAATTACCAAACCTTCATGTTGCTCAGATAGTGAAAAACGTGGATATTTTGCTTTACTGCCTACTTTACCAGTAGAAGTAGATCTAAATTGAAATCCTCCACGGCCACGTCTTCTTACTAATGGTCTCTTACCCAAGTAGATCGATTCCCATTCATTAAGGATTTTAAGCTTGTGATTTTACCCATGTATTTTGCTAAAATTACCACAAAGATATAAAAATTAGACAACAGAGTTTGTAATATGAGCCAGAATGCACTTTCTCTTAAAGT
>JAGXTE010000066.1 GCA_018334095.1 Nitrosarchaeum sp. | reverse complement strand
GGATTTAGAACAAACGCCAACATAAATGAAATAATCAGTGTTTTTTCAGATCAGCCAGTAAATCCCAAGCAGACATAATACAACTCACTGCTTTGTTTTCTACTGGCTTCAGGTTTTGTAAGATTTATTCTAGCAAATTTCTTTTTAATATAGTCTTTAAATTCCATAGAATATTCCCCATCAAATACTTTGAAAATTGCATTTCCTTTATGCATTAGAACCTTATCCATAATTTTTGTACATTCATAGTTTAATGAAATTTGTATTGCATGATCAACAGACCAATTCCCAGTTACTTGTGGAGAAAGATCACATATCACTGCATTAACTTTTCTTTCAAAATAAGACATAATTTCATCAACTACAAACTCATTTTCAATATTTTCGCGAATTATATGAGCACCTGGTATTTCCTCAACATATGAAGTATCAATACCCATTACCTTACCTTTGTTTCCAGCAAGTTTTACCGCCATTTGTGTCCATCCTCCAGGTGCACATCCCAAATCAAGAACATAAAATCCTGGTCCAATGATTCGATAAGATTGGTTTAGTTGTTTGAGTTTGTATGCAGCTCTACTTCGATAACCCTGCTCATGCGCTAATTTTCTGTATTGATCTCGACGTGCATCTATTAACTTCATTTGGCTTTCGTAGGTTTTTTCATCTCTGATAGTACCCAGTCTTCAATGAATTGACAATTACGTGGGCTTATTTCTCCTTCAAGCGAACATTTTTGTTCAACTGGACAAACAAGGCATGGAGCATTTTCAATTGACAGAGTGCTGATAGGAGTCTTCTTTAAAATTAATTTATACGTCCAACGACCTTTATCGAGAATTTTTTCTCTGTAAATAGTTCCCATTCTTTCTAACTTTAATGCTAGTCTAGATCCATCTCTGCTAGTAAGTTTTAATTTTTTCCAAAGTTCACTTTGAAACATTCCACTAGACTCACGTTCAGCTAAAACATCACATATTTTATTTGTGAGTCTTTCCATGTCAACTTTTTCAATTTGGAAATTTTCAATTTCTTCATCTGTAAGTTGTTCTTCTAATTCTTCTTCTAATGTCTTTTCAGCTTCTTTTTTAATTTCTTCTAATTCTTTTTTAGTAAGTTTTTTTGGTTTAGGTGCTGCTTCTTTTTTTGCTGGTTTCTTTTCTTTAGACGCTGCTTCTTTTTTTGCTGGTTTCTTTTCTTTAGGTGTAAGTTCTTTTTTTGCTGGTTTCTTTTCTTTAGACGCTGCTTCTTTTTTTGCTGGTTTCTTTTCTTTAGGTGTAACTTCTTTTTTTGCTGGTTTCTTTTCTTTAGGCGCTGCTTCTTTTTTTGAGGGAACATCGGATGTTTTATCTTGTTTTTTTGCCATCAAATCACCTTAATTTTTAATATAACTCCTAATCATACAATAATTCATTCCTATTTAATGGTAAATTTTCCACTTGTGGTTATACTACTCTTTTGATTCTGATCGGTCATTTTCACGACTAGATCATACTGTCCAGGTTTATCTATTATTTCAGAGAAATCATCATCAATAGGTAAAAGAGAGTTATTTTCATCAAAACATTGTTTCAAAAATCCACTTTGTGTAACTACAGTATGTTTTCCAGAATAAACAGTAACATATAGATCCCCACAATCAAACTGAGAATCATCGACCTTTACTTGAATTTGAATAGGAGATGAAATAGAATATTGATTTTCTAATCCAATAATTGATATTTCTTCATCATTTTTCATGGTTTCAGAATTACTTACGGGCCACATATTGAGTTCACGATCCGGTGATTGAAGAACATCAGCCAAAACAACAGTACCAAAAGCAATTGAAAGTACAATGGGCAAAACAAATACAACATACACTAAACTTGTTGCCATTTCGTTTTTCACCTGTAAATCCCTTATATCTATTTAGCAAAATTTCAATACGCATGATGAATTTGACGAATGAGTTAAATCGGACCCGATTAAATATTGCTAGATGCGACTTAGAAAATTTAGAGTTAGAGCATATCGTTGCATTCACGATTCTGGCGAAATTACTGTTGGTGATTTAGCAGCATTTGTTGGAAGAAATGAAAGTGGAAAAACAACAATTTTGCAAGCCTTAACATTATTAAATAAAGATGAAAAAATTTCAGATTTAGATCTTTGTGATGAATTATCAGAAGAATTGAAAGGAGAAGTCACATTAGCTGAAGGAGAATTTGAATTAAGTTCAAACGAGATTAAATTAATCAAAGAAGCGTTTCCAGGTTTACCAGACATAAGAAAAATAAAATTATTTAGAACAAATAAAATACCCAGAGTCCAATACGAGTTTGAAGATATTCAGATTAGTGATGAACGAAATAATGAAATAAACTCATGGGAAAATTTTTCAAGACAGATTAAGAATTTTTTAGATACCATACCAAATCATCTTAGAATTCAAATCAATACAGAATTATTTGATGGCCCTCCACCAAAAAATCAGCAGATATTCAATAGTGGAATGGCTGAATTTAGTAATCAATTTCATGTAATAGCTGTTCAAGAGCCGAAAGTGATAGAAGAGTGGCAAAAAATATATCATAATCCAGAAAACCAGTATCATAAACTTCTTAGTGGTAGTAGTGAAAAATCAGCTTTAGAGAATTTCATTGCATCTGAACTACATCCTCGATTCGTTTATTTTTCAGATTACAAAAAAATCTATGGTAATATCAATCTCAATGAATATCTTAGAGAAGAAAAAGGAGTCAGAGCAAGCTCGATAGAATTTATTGAAGAATTTGACAAGGCTGAAACGGTAAGAAATCTTTTCTATTTAGCAGAATTAGACATTAAAGCATTAGACGAAGTAAAAGAAACACCATCAAAATGTATCAAACTATTGAATACAGCAAGTAATAGATTAACTAAGAAATTAAATCCAGCGTGGAAAGGAGACCCAATCCATGTTGAATTAAGATACAATCCAGGAAATATCATGAGTGTAGTAATTTCAGATATTCATCGTGATGGAACAGTTACTAATACCGGACTGCTAAATAGAAGAGCTGAAGGTTTCAAATGGACGTTTTCTTTTATTGTAAACTTTGCAGCAGAAACACAGAGGGCAGAACTTAAAGAAGCGATATTACTTCTCGATGAACCAGCAAGAAATCTTCATCCTACTCAACAAAGAGGGATTTCAGATTTGTTAAAGAACCTTGCAGGCTCAAATCAGGTTTTGTATGCAACACATTCACCATTTATGATTTTTGATTACACTCCAGGAAACTTGTTAGTAGTAGAGTTAGATAAAAGAAAACACCTAAGCAAAATTTTTTATGATTACTGGAATGCTGATGATAAAACACTGACCCCTATTCTGTATGGATTATCAAGAGGGTTAGTCGAATCAATTGTAGATAGAGAAATTGGAACTAACTCAAGACCTGTAATTATTGTTGAAACAATGTCAGATGCGATGTATCTAAATGCTTTTGATAAATTTTTACAGGATCCAAACATATCAATGAATCCACTTAATGTAGTAGCTGCTTATAATAAAAATTCAGTATTACCTCTAGCAATATTTTACAGAAATCATGGATATAGGACATTTATTTTATTAGATGATTCAGATGAATCTAAACAGATTTCAGCTCAATTATCATCAAATGATTTTTCACCAATACAGACAATACTTTTTGAGAGAGACGGTAAGAACTTGGAATCAATTGAAGATTATATCGTTCTAGAAGACTACCTTCATGCAGTCAATCAAACTTATGAGATCAGATTGAGAAAAGAGGGATATTCAAATCTTAAACCACTTGATGTAACTTCGAAGGGAAAGAAAGGTGTTTTAGAGAATTTAAGAAAAATTTGGGAAGAACATAATGATGATGATTGGGGTCAGTTCGATAATGAAGAGATTACGAGATATATTTGTGAAAAAATTACCTTAGAAGAGACTGATTTTTTATCAGATAAAACTAAAGACCAATTTAGAACATTGTATAGATTAATTGCTGAAAGAATCAGACAATATCAAAACGTCACCACAAAGGCAGATTTAGCCAAATTTCAGAGAGCAAGAAATTAGGATTAAAGAAGTTTACTGATGAAAAATACTCCATCGACAAATACAAAAGCAGTAAAATATCCTTTAAGGTTTAATTGAGACATGATGTGGTTTGAAATTATGAGTAAATCCTCAATCAGAGGAGCTTTCCTTTCCATAATCTTATGTTTAACAGTGACAATTATCATTCCAGCGTATGCGGAAGGAACAGTAGATGCAAAAAGTTTTTCATTTGAAGAAACTACGATTATAGAATTTACTAATACGGGAAATACGGATGTAAGTGCATTTAGAATTTGGTTAGGTAGTGATAATAATTTTAAATCATTTAAAACAGAAAGTGGATGGATTGGTGAAAAAACTCCTCAAGGAGTCATAATATTTACTTCATCATTAGAAGTTGTCAAACCAGGAGAATCAATAAAAATTGGAATTAAAACAGAAAAAATATCTTCAGGAATTAATTGGAAAGCACTTGATAAAAATGACCAGCAAATAGAAATTGGAAAAACGATCGCAGGTGAATTACCTAAACCAGAACCAAAATCAAATACAACAGTTTCAGAAGCAGGGATACTAGAAAATTCAATATTTAGAGTTATTCCAGAAAAACCAAATGTTGGTTCAACTATCAGAGTAACTGGAGATGGTTTTGGAAAATCACAGGAGTTAGACTTTTTAATTAATGATAAAAAAATTTCTGGATTCACCACAGATGATATGGGTTATTTTATAACAACAGTAAAAATTCCAGAAAATATCAATCCCGATAGAGTAGAGTTCATAATTAAAGATAAAGAGAATCAAGAAAAGAAACTCAGTTTAAGATTAGGAGATTCAAACAATAGAATACCAGAATCAGACGATATTAGATTAACAATAGGTGGCATACCAGAAATATTACATAGAACAGACTTTGTAGAAGTTTCAGGTACAGCACAACCAAATAGCGGCATCACAGCATCAGTCAAAGATCCAGATGGAAAAATTATCAATACACGAACCGCAAAAACAGATTCAAAAGGGAATTGGAAAATAGCAGAGCCAATCATCATTCCATTAGATGCACCTTTTGGGAGATATTCCGCAATAATTTCAGACGGTAGAGAAGAAATTACAACTACATGGATGATAGAAACTTCCAAAGTAATTCTCATAAAGCCAATAACTTTGAAATTCAATCCTGGAGAGACTATGAAATTTAACGGTACCGTATTACCAAATAAAACACTAGAGTTAATTTTAGAAGATCCACTTGGTGAAGAAAAAATTTCTGACATAATTGAGATCGACGAGACAGGAAATGTTGAATTTGAATATCCAACCATAGCTAATGTAGACAAAGAAGGTACGTGGACATTAATTGCAGAGCAAGATGGCAAAAGAGAATTTATTTACGCAGGATTAGGAGAAATACCATCAATACCAATTAACATTGAATTTGATAAATTAAATTACAAATCAACAGAAACTGCCAAAATATCATTAAGTGGAAAGCCTTCAGATAAAGTAACATTATTAATTATTGATCCATCAGATAAAACAAAAATAATTGAAGAGGGTAAGAGTTCAGTTTCCATCACATTGGGTCAAGATGGTAGAAAAACATACAATTTAGCACTAAGTGGATATGCTTCTGGAGCATATACTGCTGTTGTCAATAAAGGTGCATCTAAAAGTTCCGAAATATTTACAGTAGGTCTACAAACTGGTTCTGGTGCAATAAAAATTGGCAGTACAAAATTAGAGTATAGACCAGGAGAACCAATTTTAATTTTGGGAGATACCAAAGAAAACTCAATTTTAACAATTACTCTAAGTGATCCTGACGGAACAGTATGGAAAACAGAAGAAATATTTTCAGACAAAAATGGAAAGATTGCAGATGATAGTCTAAGATTACCATCATCAGCAGTATCAGGGATATGGAAAGTTAATGCAAAAAGTGGGTCAAATTTTGACAATATTGAGATTGAAGTAATAACTTCTAAAGAAGAAGGATTGACAGTTACTGTAGAACAAGGTATAGAAATATCAGGATTTGGAAAAAGTCTTAATTTCAAAGTGATAAATGCAGAACAAACAGTAAAGATGGTAATTCAAGATTCAAACGGTAAAATAATAGACACCTTAACTTTTCCATCTAATAAAGCAGGTGAAATCAAACAACCGTGGTTTATTCCAAAAGACATGGTACCAGGAACGTATACTATCAAAGTAACTGATGCACGAAATACTGATGAAACTACATTTACTATAAAATAACTTCAAACAATTTTATTCCACCTATTTTACATTCCAGATATGAATCTTAAAGAAAAAATATCTGAATTTCCAAATTTTCCTAAAAAAGGAATATTATTTAGAGATTTTAGTCCGCTATTAAAAGATCCATCAGCATTATCATTTATTGCAGACGAATTTACAAAGCATTTCCATCCAAAAGACATTGATTTGTTTGCAGGTATAGAATCAAGAGGATTTTTACTTGCATGTATTTTGGCTACAAGATACAACAAAGGGATGGTAATGATTAGAAAAGTAGGAAAACTACCAGGTAAAACTAGTAAATTATCATATAAAATTGAATACGGTCAAGATACAATTGAAATTCAAAGAGACATAATCGGCAAAGGACAGAAGATCTTAATTTGTGATGACTTACTTGCTACAGGAGGAACTGCAAAAGCTTCTGCAAAATTAATAGAAAAAGTAGGTGGAACAGTTGCAGGATTTGCATTCATTATCGAGTTAACTGAACTAAACGGAATAAAAGGAATAAATCAATACAATTGTAAATCATTGGTCAAGTATTAACATGGAAAAAGATGTAGAGATCGGAATTTTTGGAGGAACAGGAATTTACGATTCCGGAATACTTGAAAATCCACAAAAAATTGAAATAGATACTCCATACGGAAAACCATCAGATTCAATCACAGTAGGGATTTTCAAGGGAAGAAAGATTGCCTTTTTACCAAGACATGGAAAAAAACATACAATTCCTCCACATATGATAAACTATAGAGCCAATATTTGGGCATTCAAAGAGTTGGGAGTTACTAGGATAATTGCACCTTCTGCAGTTGGAAGTTTGAAAGAAGAAATAGAGCCGGGACATTTTGCATTACCTACACAGTTCTTAGATTTCACAAAATCAAGAAATGGTTCATTTTCAGAACTTGGAAGGGTAATTCACATCTCAGTAGCAGACCCATTTTGCCCTGAATTACAATCATCAATTCTTAAAGTAGTAAAGGAAAAAAACTTTCCAATTCATCAAGATTGCACATATGTTTGCATTGAAGGACCAAGATTCTCCACAAAGGCAGAATCAAAATTCTATAGAAGTACAGGAGCAGGTATCATCGGTATGACGTTAGTTCCAGAATGTCAACTTGCAAGAGAAGCTCAGATGTGCTATGCATCAATTTCAACAGTCACAGATTATGATGTATGGGCAGAAAAACCAGTAACGGCTAAAGAAGTTTTAGAAACATTATCAAAAAACGTAGAGCGAACAAAAAAAATTCTAACAGATTTAATTAATCAGATTCCAAAAACAAGAAGTTGTTCTTGTTCTAAGGCTTTGGCAGAAGCTGAATTCTAGTCATCAACAAAAGACTCTCTTTTCAAACCCTCAGGTAACGTAAGATCTCCTTGAAGAAGGTTCAACTGTAATGAATTTATTACTTCATCAACATTATAACCTAATTTTTCTAGTTCCTTTTCTGTGACTTTGGAAATTTTTGCGCCTATATTTTGACCTCCGATTCTTCCAAATGCAATTGCATTGAATCTAAAAGAATGAGCATCAATTGTAAAAGTACCAGTTATTTTTGCTGCCATCTGGCTTCCATGAACATTATTAATGTGAACTTTAAGATTCATTTAGATTTCTACTGCTTTGTTGATATTATCATCAATCAAAAAGCTCCAGTGTTTATCATCTTCAACTTTGAAATTATTTACTTTCAGAGAGACAATTTGTTCATCTAAACATTCGTGTTTTATTTCAGAATTTTCTTTCAGTCTGACTAATTTCCATTTGTATTTTCCTTGCTGTAATTTACATATAGTAACGCCCCATTTTGCATCTGGATCAATTTTTGGCATTCCTACTAAATCTGCTAATTCTTCAATTCCGAGCTGTTTTTCCTCACAAAATCGTTTTTTACATACACCGCATCTCCAGACATCAACTGAACCTATGGTTCTCTCGTCAATGTTGATGTTAACTACCCCAAAATACACTGGTTGATGTTTACATGATTCGGTATCAATACTCAATGTTGTTCACAAAACATTAGGATTATTTAGTTCTTGCATCATCATAAGATCTTTCAAGAACCACACCTATATTGTCGACAATCTTATTTCTCTTAAATTCAACATTTTCACGTTCACAGAATTTTCTATACATGTTTACAGCAGTGAATCTAGGATGCATTGCTTCAAACTCAGTTTCAGAAATATCTATGAAAGCACCTAAGGCCATTAATTCCTTAGCAGTTTTCAAAGCATTCTCAGTTGAAATATTTAGTTTTTCTGCAATAGTTGCCGGAGTCATTTTTCCATGACATGTAATTAAGAGAAATACTTTAGCTTGTAATGGAACTAGTTTTATTTCTGAAATTAGATCCTTTTCAATTCTAGAAATTTCCATCATTTTTAAAATAAAATCTAAGCAAATAAAGAATTATTTTGATCCCCTTTTTACCAATAGTTTCTTTGATATTTTTAGTGAGAATCCCATAGCAATAAAGTGGATTACTCCACCAATTATTGCAGCTTGCATCAAATTATCAAGAACAACCCAAGATATTGCAAAAGTTGTAATTGATGGAACGGTAACAATTATAGCAATAATTGAGCCTTTCAAAATAATCTCTTTCATAGTGAGTTTACTGGTTTTATTATCACTAGACATAAACAATTTTCAAAAAATGGTAATAAAAACCAAAGATACTTTATATTTGGTCAGACTCAAATTGAGTTGCTTGTCAAGTTATAAAGGAACGTATTCAAATGAACAGTCTTTAAACTTTGTAATTCCAATAATGGTAATTTTGTTTTTAGGAATAATTTACATAATGACCCAAAGAGCAGGTTCAGGTTTTGTTAGTTTTATTCTAATTGGAGCAGCAGCAATTACAATGTTTTATTGGATTCATGTTCTAAAGAAAATGACAAAGGACCAAAAACCAGCATACAATGCTAGGGAACAAGAGACTAAAAATTGGGTTTACGACTTGATCAAAGGAGATGCAGATTTTGTATTTGTATCTGAAGTTCCAGGTCCTGAAGACAAAATATCAGTTAGACTAATTGACGGTGTACTGTATATTCGCGGTTCTGGAGGATTTTCAAAAGAAGTTCCAATAACAGGTTCAAATGAAATGCAAATTCAAGATTTCAAATATAGAAACGGCGTACTTACATTAAGAATAAAATAATTAAAGACTTTTTGCAAGTTCTAATTTTTGTGGAAGATATTTGTCAGTAATGTTTGTCAAACCATATTTTGAAAATGCTTCTAATTCAGCTTTTCTTTTGATTTTAAGAAATACATCTAGTTCTTTTTTCCAAATACCCTCTTGATATCTAGGATCATTTTGTAAATCATAACATCGTTTAATGTCTGACTCAGTCATTGGAATTGTAGGAAGTTTAAATTTTTCAATATCAGTAGCCCATACACCTACCCATTTTGCATCAGGAACGGTAAGTTCTCGAAGATGTGCAGCATTTGCTGAACCAGATTTTATTACCATTGCAATATGTTCTCCATACACATCACCGTCTGTCAGAATAATTACTGGTAGTCCTAATTCATCATGAAGTCTTTTTAAAAGAGTTCTAGTAGAACGAGGAGCTTGTCCTCCAGTATTAATAATAATAGATTTGAATTTCTTATCAACTTGTTCTTCAACAAATCTTGTAAACAAACCACCTTTCTCAATGGCAATTACAATCTCAGCACTTGTATCTAATAATTCAGCAGTAGTAAGACTTGGACCTATGGCGTAGCCATCAGGATGGTTTGAAAGATTCATTTTTTTCCCTTCGTATCCAGGAATGGTATATTCTATGTTCAAATCTCCAAAAATTGAGCTTCTCTCTTCAGGAAAAATATGAAAATCTTCTCTTGGTTTTGATAACACGGCTTCAAGATCTACTATAATGTTATCAGATTCAGATTGATCTTCAAATTCAATGGCGAATGCTTGAGAAGAATAGTACACATCTCTTAATGTGGATGATTTTTTTTCTTGTGTTAATCGATTAGCAAAAAATGCCAACCACATTAATTGTGTAAATGACCTTAATTGAGATGAGTTTCTAGAACTTCTAACAGCGGCAGAGTTTCCTAAGATATATTGTCTAAGTTTTTTATCATAAACAATATTACTGACTGATCTGCTAGGTATTGAAAATTTTGGAAATTGTCCATTATCTAAATCACCGTAAACTTTAGCACCGTGATCTTTTAGTGCATCAATAATATTTTGCTGCTTTACTTTAGCTTTTTGCTTACGATCTTTAATTTTATTTGTCGTCAACTGTAATCTCCTCTTCTAATAATTTCTTATAATTTGGCTCTTTAGTCTTTCCGGAAAGTTCTGTACAAAATGTGGAAATAAGTGGTAGATACTTTGCATATAGATTTGCTCTCTTTTTTGCCATCTCGGCTTGACCACGTTTTGACATGTATGCAGCGAGTTTTCTAGAAAGAAATTGTAAACCTAATCTTAATTCACGTTCAATTTCTGGTCTATCTGCAACATTTTCTTTTCCAACCGTTTTGTAAGGTATTCTAGTTGAACAGATATGAGTTACTAAAACAAATGGAGGTTCACCTTTGACTTTATACCTAGCCCAATCAGTATCATGTACAACTTTGAGAACTACATCGCTTCCTTCATCATAAAGTAATGGGATTCGATTAGCATAACGGTAAACATGCGGCCCACCTGGTCTAATTTCACCACCATAAGCGATACCCATCTCCACAACAAAGGGAAAGCCAGAATAAGCAGATGCGGGACGTTGAACCACCGCACAAAAATCAGGCTTGAAGAATTTCCTTATACCTTTCTCAAGTGGTTCTTCTCCTAATGGAGCTAAACAACTAGGATCAGGTGAAAGAAAATCCTCAAATTTTTGTAATGAATCACTAAGCTTTACTAGTTCTTCATTTGTCAAAGAGCCCATACGTTTTTCAGGTTTGAAACCTGCAAATTCTGCAAACTTTACAGCAGTTGAAGGTCCTATTCTTTGAAATCGTTTAGTCAAAAATGCAGTGAGTGTTTCACCCTGAACAGTTCCAGTTAATTGTTTGTAGTATGGATTATCAGAATCAAGATCAATTGTTTTTGCTTGTGAATCACCAAAATCCCAATAATATAATTTTTTATTTGGTACATCAATATCATCAATTCTAACTTTACTGAGTTTATCAAAATCCATTTCAAGAAAGGACATCAAAGAAATAACAACTCTTACAGGTCTGGAAAGAGTTTTCCAACGTTTTGCTGCTTTATCCATAATTCCAGTAAAGGTAAGATTTTTTTTTGCTAATCCTAAATCTTTTCTAACTTTTTCAATCATCATATCATCAATGTTTGGAATTTCGAATTGAGATTCAACCATCATTCGTCTAATTGTTTCAACATCAATACCATGTGCATGAGGTCGAATGATTGTTGGTGCAGGTGGCATCTCATTTACAATTTTAGAGTAATGGAATTTTTCTCCTTTAGGATCATCAAAAGTTATTGTCGCATATGGGGTTATCAAAGAAGTCTCATAAACATAATCTTTAATTTTTGACCCTGCTTTTGCATAATCACCTTCAAGACAAATGCTAACAGAAAGACCTCTTTTAGTAACTTCTTTGGTATTATGTTTTAAAATTACAGGTTTATTTTTTTGAATATCCAATAACAATTCAAACTCGTCTTGAATTTTTCCATCAGTGGAACTTTTAACATAAACCGGTTTGTTTGTGGTAATTTGTCCATATAGAATTGCCATTGTAGCTCCTAGACCAAACATTCCTCGTGCCTGTTTTAATCCAAATTTAGAGCCATAGAGTACAGTTCCAAAAGCTAATGGAACATGTTTTGATTCTATTCCAGGACCATTATCTTTAACAGTTAGAATGTATGGTTTAGGATCCGGAGCATCTGGATCAACTGCCTTTATTGAAAGATGAACGTCAGGAAAGATGCCTTTTTGGTCACATGCATCTAAAGAATTTTCTACAAACTCCCTTACAGCAGTATAAAGTGATCTAGTAGGATTGCTAAATCCGGCTAAATCCCTATTCCTATAAAAAAACTCACTTGGTGAGATCTGATTAAATTTCTCTTTAATAGAAGACATCTTGATTTTCCCACAATTGCATTTTTTCTTGTTTACTTTTTCTATTTGCTGCTTCTAATTTGTTGTAAACGGCACCATGTATACTACCATTTGATATAGAGGATATTGCATCTACAACTAATTTTAGTTTACTAGTATCTCCAATTATTGAAACAGTTTTTCCATATACAGAAATATGAGTCCCAGTTAAATTTTCCATGTTTTTTCTTGCCTTACCGCCTTCTCCTATAATTCTCCCTTTTATCCTTTCAATATTTGCATTTGATTTTCCTGCAAACTCTCTCAAATCTATCACGTGTAATGCATTTTCACCCTTTAGTAAACTCATTGCATTATCAGGAGAAAAACCTCTACCTATTGCAGTTACAATCTCCATAGCTTTGAAAGGTTGAATACTTTCAACATCACCGTTAGATTTGATAAAAACTTCGCCAGATTCACCATCAATATCTAAAGTGACATAACATAGTTGTTCGATCTTAGATTTTACTGAACCAGATTTACCAATTAATACAGCGATACGTTCATTTGGAATTCTAAGTATTTTTTCAAAACTCATCCTACAATATCCTCAAATATTTTAATTGGATCTTCAACTGAAATTCCTCTTTTTGAAAAGAATCTTGTTATGTTATTAATGTCTCTTTTAAGAAATTCTTGAGCATTAGGGTGCCTAAGATCAACTGCAGATCCAAGATCAAAAAGAACCAACCCCCTAGAAGTTTTAAAAATATTGTATTCTGAATAATCACCATGAACTAATTGGGCCTTTTGATAAAGTCTGGTAATTATTGAAATAGATTGAACATAGTCATTTTCATCAACTTCTGATTCAAGTAGAATTTTTGCGGGTGAACCGTGCTCACCAATAAAATCCAAGGCAAGAACATTATTTGATAAATAAAGAGGTCTAGGGACAGGTATTCCACATTTGTAAGCCTGTGTTAAATTTCGATATTCTTTTTTTGCCCATAAATAAATCAGATTTTTTGTACCTCTTTTTATTTTTGAAAATCTTGGATCACCTGTAATGTATTGTTCGCGTTTCTTAAAATTTGAAGCACTGATCAAATAAATTTTTAATGCAACATCTTTATTTTTTTCATCAACAGCCCAAAATAAAACAGATTCTTTTCCTGCACTTACAGGACCATTTACATATGCAATAATATGATCTGTTATCATCTTGTATAATGTCATAACAGTTGGTTTGTCTAAGACTTCGTTGATCACTTTACCTTTTTTGAATCCATCATCCAATCCTCCTTTTTTGGATTTTGAAGTTAATTTATGATCAACTTTGGATTCTAGTTTTCTACTTAGATCATCATATAACAAATCATCAGACATTAGATCATCAGACAATGAATATCATCACACTTACTAGATAAAAGAGATTTCCTTTAGTAAATTTGATTTAAAAAATACACTAGATGTCGATCGATAAAATAATTTCATAGTTATCCATTCAATGACTTTACATTTTAAAAACGATCAAAAAAGGCACTCCAGAAATTTTTTTTACTCCATTTTCAGAACCAATTCCAAGTTCTAAAGAAAGAGAGATAGTATCTTTGCCAACCATATTAATGATGTTTGAACTTTCTAGCAATTTTTTAGCTTCATCAATTTCAATTATTTCATTACCATAATAGCTCTCACTAATTTTCATGGTCAACTCATTTTCAGATATAATTTTTCCAAGAAGTTCTGCATCGCATATATTTAGCATTAAATTTTTTTGATATTCAGTAATTTTAACTGAGAATCGCATTACGCATATTTACCTTTTAGAGTAGATTTAGCACCACAAGCTTCACAAATCAAAAATGAGATTCTGTTTTCTTTTAGTATTTTTGTATCAGGACTTTTGCAAGTATGACATTCAAGATAATCTTTAACATAAATTTGGAAAAGACGTGTAAAGTCATCAGGAGCTCTTCTCCCAACAAACATGGCCTTATCACCTAAGCGCTCAGCTGGAACTGCAAATTCTTTAGAAAGATATTGTAAGACTTTATCTGGATCACGACGAAGCACTTTAGGAAATTCTGAAAAATTACGCAGAAATGTTTTTTGGCCTTCCCACATAACATCTACTACAGGAAGCTCAAATCTAGTAGTAGATACTTTTTTAGAATCACCTAGTTTGTCTTGAATTCTCTTAAGTAGTGTTTCGTAATCGGATTTAGCCACTGAAAATTTGTGTATACTGTACCCTATATTGGTTTTTGAAAAAGAGAAAATCGTGTGGATTTTGTTGGTCTACATCTTACCTATTCGGAAGACGTTAGTTCCACATGTTGGACAAGTGCCTTTTACAGCAGGGCGTCCATTTTTTAGTTTAGTTTCTTTGGGATCCTTTACTTGTCTTTTAGCTCTGCATTTTACGCAATATGCTTCTACCATTATGAAAAATGTCCCACGTGGTGGTATTTAGGAAGAGCCTGTGAAAATTATTTAACTATAGACTAGATGGGCGTAAATTTTCTCATACATCAATAATCAAAGATTATAAAAAATAATAAGAAATATTGTAATTTTTTTAATATTTATCATAATAATTATACATGAATAGATTTTTTTTACTATTTATTCAACATTAGACTAAATTTTGAAAGGTTTACCAGTTATAAACACCATAATTCTAGAATAAAAAACATGGCATCTAGAAAAGGAATTATAATCACAATTATCATTTTAGCATCAATTACAGCTGCCAGTTTTCTCTTTTGGATAGTACCTCAAGAAAATCCAACATCTTTGGTCGTTTCAGACTATGAAAACTATCTTGAAGGAGTCAAGAAAATTCATCAAGTATTACAAGAATCTATTGAAACTGAATTTCAAAATCTTTTAGATGGAAATACTTCTCCAGATGAGTATATTTCAATTACAGAAATTACAACCTCACAAGTTACAGCTCAAATTAGTGAGTTTATAACATCAAAACCAACAGAAGAATGGCAAAATAGCTACATTACATATATGGAATCTATGAAAAAATTTAATGAATATATCATAGAAACCAAGGTTGCAGCAAATATGTTAAAAGTTGGTCAAATAGATGCTGAAACTTTACAAAATATTGAATCATTAAGATTAGAAACGCAAGAATTAATCAAAAAATCTGATGAGTTAAGACCATAGTCAGGCTCAAATCATAATTATAATATTTATAAAAGTTGGAAATCGTTAAAAAGCAATTCAACGATTAGAAAAAGAATGTCTCAGAGATCCGACATAGAAAAAGATGTCAATGCTTCAACTTCAAACAAATTATTAGTAATTTGTGTAGATAGAGACAATGATGTAGGTGAAAAAGCAGGCATATCGACTCCAATTATTGGAAGAGATGCCTGTATTGATGCTGCACAAAGACTAGCATTGGAAGATCCTGAAGATGCAGATTCAAATTCAATGTTTGCGGCAATTAAAACATATGAAGATTTAATCAGTAAGGGTTACCAAGTAGAAGTAGTAATTGTCGCGGGAGTAAAAGAAAGAGGGGTTCAAGCTGATGAAAAAATCCTTAAAGAAATTAAAAAAATATTAGAAGTATTTTCTGCAAATGGGGCAGTTATTGTATCAGATGGAGAAGACGACGAGAGTGTAATTCCAGTTATTCAAAATGTATTGCCAGTAGTTTCAGTACAAAGAGTTGTGATGAAAGTAAGTAGAAGTGTGGAATATTCCTATGCAGTTTTTGGAAAATATCTAAAAATGTTAGCATATGATTCAAAGTATTCTAAATTCTTTTTAGGAGTTCCAGGCATACTTTTGCTAATTGGTGGAGTTGCAACAGTATTTGGATACACTGAAGAAATATTTGCAGTGTTAGTTAGTATTTTAGGTATTTCATTTTTAATTAGAGCATTTGATGTAGATAGAGCATGGTCTAACTTGACAAGACCTACGCCGATGGGTTTTATCAGAATCTTTACAATGGTCGCAGGAATATTGTTGATCTTATCATCCATTCCAACTGGAATAAGTTCTATTGATCCAGAAGTGTTAGGTGATGAGACAGAAATACTCAGAATAGTTACTGATAAAATAATAATTGGTCAATTCATTACAGGAGCCTTACCAATTCTATGGATGGGCTTTGGAGCAATTTTTGCAGGAATATTACTTAGTAATTGGATAGGCGGAGTTCCAAGACAAATTACGGATATTTTAAGAATCATAGTTCTAGCAGCATTATACCCAATAACATCGCAATTTATTCTCATAATGATGAATGGTGATGTTCAATCAATTACGCTAGTACCACCATTGCTAGCAGGACTTGCAGCTACGTTAGTATCAGCCACAATTCTATTTAGAAAATACAGAAAACACAAACATCAAGAAATGATCGTAGACTAAAAAAGTAAGAAAGTCTTTACAATAACTTTATTCCTGAAAAACACTGATATCATCTAGGATTCATTGATTATGAATGGTGATTGGAAATTAATAAAATAAAAGACACAGTATTTCAATTATCGGGATTATATAGAATTTATTCAAAAAGACTTGAAAATGAAATACGTGATGGTGATATACCAAATCATCTAGCGTTAATTTTAGATGGAAATAGACGATGGGCAAAAAGACATCTGACTATTCCTAAAACAGGACATTGGAAAGGAGCTGATGCAGTAGAAAATCTTCTCGACTGGTGTGAGGAATTTGATATAAAAATAATTACTTTGTATGCACTTTCAGCAGAAAATTTAGATCGAGATGATGATGAATTAAGTCATCTCTATGAATTAATTCGCATCAGATTGGAAAAACTGTATAACGATTCAAGAATTCATAAAAATAAAATGAGAGTTAAAGGAATTGGGAGAATAGAACTATTACCAGATTCAATTAAAGATGTTTTAAAACGATTAGATGATGTTACAAAAGATTACGACAATCACTTTCTAAATATTGCACTAGCATATGGAGGGCAAAACGAGTTAGTGGATGCTGTTAAAAAAATAGCTGAAAAGATCAAAGACGGTTCAATTGACGTAAATGATATAACTAAAAAAGAAATTGAATCTAATTTATACACATCCCATTTACCACAATCATCACCAGATATGATTTTAAGAACATCGGGGGAAAAAAGATTGAGTGGGTTTTTGATGTGGCAAAGTGCATATAGTGAATTAATTTTTATGGACATATTTTGGCCAGAGTTTAGAAAAATTGATTTAATGAGAGCTATCAGAACATTTCAAGAAAGAAAGAGAAGATTAGGTAAGTAATTGGGAGAGTATTGAATTGATTGAAGAAACATCAGCAGGAGTAGTATTATTTAGAAGAGAAAATTCAAAAATTTTATTTTTATTATTAAATTATCCATCTGGACATTGGGATTTTGTCAAAGGAAAAATGGAAGAGGGTGAAACAACTCATCAAACGGCAATACGAGAAACTCGAGAAGAGACAGGAATTACAGACATTATATTTTTAGAGGATTTTGAAGAATGGATAAAATATAATTTTCAATATCATGGGGAATTAGTCAATAAGAAAGTTGTTTTTTTCTTGGCAGAAACAAAAACAGAGCAAGTTATAATCTCACATGAACATCTTGATTATACTTGGGCAGATTATGACACCGCAATGGAGAAAACAACATTTGACAATGCAAAATCAATTTTAACTAAATCAAAAGAACTACTTGAAAAAACTTTGTAGTTGTAATTCTTTTGAAACAGATACAGGATTTTTATCATTAATTATAGTTCTGCCAACAATTAGATAGTCAGTACCTGCAGAGAGCACATTTTTTGCACTTCCACCCTGAGTACCAATTCCTGGAGAAAAAATATCTAATTTAGAACCTGCTTTTTTGTGACAATATTGAATGATTTCTGGGAATGTTGCCCCTACTACAATTCCATCAACTTTAGAGGTAATTGCCCAATCCAAAAATAATTGATATAACTTCTGAGATTTACCCATCTTTAATTCCAGATCATACGATAATTTTGCTTCAGGTGCGCTCATATGACATAATGTGATCACTCCCTTGTTTTCTTTGTGAGATGATTTTACCAGTTGTTTTAGACTATCTAATCCCATTATCGGATTGGCAATCACTGCATCAAAACCCAAATTCCAAAGATGTTCAGTCGTAACTTTATTGGTATTACCAATGTCATTTAATTTAATGTCGGCAATTGTTTGTAAACCATAATGATGGGCAGTTTTATTTATTTTAGAAATTTCTTTAAAACCCAATGGCAGTAATAGATGAAAGTTTAATTTTATTCCACAGAGATATGGATGTAATGTTTTGATATTATGTATGGTTTTAGTTGTTAAATTTTTTTCAGATGAATCATAATCATTAGCAAGAATAATTTTACCATTCTTTTTTGATATCTGAGAAAGTCTAGTTTTGAAGGTGGCCATAATCAACTAATGGATGCGTTTCTTTTAGTTTTATAATTTTGATGTAAGAATAACCATGTTCAGAGGGATTATCAACAAATGATGGTTCGGATCCATTATTAGTGGTGAATTTTAAAAATGGTTTTCCAGGATCTGAATCAAGAACAACATGACAAAAATAAGATGCACCTTCTTCATTAAAATTCATAAAAACCCCAACTAGCCATTTATTTGCATGTGGAAATAAAAACAACGGGAAAGGTATTTCTTCAAAACCCCAAGTAAGCTTTGCAAGACTAGATAGATCTTCAAGTTCAATTGGCAAATATCTATCAGCAGTTCCATTTCCAGGTTTTAATGCATCAGGAAGTGATTTGATTCTAACAATTGGAGAATATAGTTTGCTTGCATCGGATGTAGAGTTTACAATATCAGATTCCTCTTTTCCACCTTTTAATCCATAACAGATGTAATGGCCATCATTCTCAAATGGTGTGTAATACACGATTGGTTTTTCTTTTAGTATATCCATTTGAACTGATAAAACTTTTTTTCCATTATGCTCATGAAGAAATGATACACGGGGTGCACGCTCAAGTGCACAAACGAGCCTAGAAAATTCTAAAGCAGAAGAAACCTCAATGTAACGAGGAAATTTATCCACAATTAATTTTTCCACAAATATTTTTTGTATAATACTAAATTAAACTTACCCTAAAATTTTTCAGGCTATTTTCTTCTGTCAATTATTTCATTGACATTTGGTCCTGTTCCAATTATAGTTACAGGCGTGTTTAATTTTTCTTCAATATTTTTTATGAATGATTGAGCATCAACAGAAAGTTCCTCAAATGATGTTTTACCGGCACAATTTGGAAATAACACATCTAATTTTGTAATAGAGATTTGTGTTGCGCTATTAAGCATAATTGCACGCCTAGCTAAATCAAAATCAAAATCAGCTGCACGCCTTTGTCGTCCAGTTACAGTTCCAAATTCAGACCAACCTTTTCTTTCAGCTTCTTCAAGAGAAAGTTCTTTTGCTAATGGTCCAGTACCAACACGCGTAACATATGCCTTGAAAACAACAATAACTTCATCAACTTTTTTTGGTCCGAGCCCAACATCAGCACATATTCCTGATGCAGTAACATCTTTGGAAGTCACAAAAGGATATGTCCCATGCCATAAAGACAAGAAAGTTCCCTGTGTACCTTCAACTAGGACATTTTGATTTAATGAAAGTGCAGAGTTAATTTCTGCTGGAACATCTACAATCAATGAAGATAATGAATCAATATCTTTTGCAAGTTTTAAAATTCTCATGGCTCTATCAGCATTTGCAGGGCCTGTACCAGAACCAGTACTGCCAATTTTTTCTTTTAATTCTCCTTTAGAATCACGTAGAAGATGGCTTTCTTCAATTATTCCACAATTTTTATCAATAAATGCACGACCAGATGCGTCAAAATCTTGTATCTCTTTTAATAAAACACTTGGATTGATTACAACGCCAGGGCCAATCATTACTTTTGCAGTTTTATTTAAAAATCCGCTTGGCAACATTCTGACTTTGTATGTTTTATCGCCATCTCTAATTGTATGACCTGCATTTGGACCTGCTCCACCTCTAACAATAATTTTTGGGTTATCTTTTATTGCCAAATAAGAGATGATCTTTCCTTTACCTTCATCACCAAAAAATCCACCAACAACAACAGTAGAAGACATATTCTCGAACTCAAATTTCGTTTATTTAAGCTAAAGTGTTGTCAGATGATTTAATATTCAATTAAAAATAGAGTTGATCGTTGGCAGGAACTAATTATGCTGGAAATATCATAGTAATATTGGCAAATCTTCCAGATTTTCTCAGAATACCTGTTTTGAAAAAAAGAATGGTTGAATTTTTCTCAATGAGTGATGCAGAAAAAATGGAGATCATAAACAATGCTTTAGAAGCTGGACCTACAATTCCGTTTCCAAATTTTGCTAAACTATTCAAGACATGGTTAGAAATTCTAACTACACTACCTGAAGAACAAAGAAATGGATTATTTTCAGGGTACATCAATGAGGTCTCAAAATCGCCTCAGAAATTAATTGAATTTAATTTAGATGGAATACTAGAGATTTTCCTAACGCTAAAGAACGAGGAAAAAGAAATTCTAGTCCAATCAATTAAGAAGATACTAAGTGAGCTAGATGTTGAAGATAAAAGAAAACTAATGCTAGTTATACCAGATAATGCTAAAACACATTTGAATTTTTAAGCACCGGGAGGCTTGTCAGGTTTTCTATTATCTTCATTGGTATAATCTACGATTTCTCCTTCAGGAGTAAGTACACCTGCAAAGATTTTTTCGTGTTTTTTTAACAGTTTTCTATGATCTGGCATGGACATGTCTAGTCTCATTTCATTCATTACCATTACTCGGTATTCTTTCCATTCAGCCCAACACTTGTTGCAAACTGGATATTTTTCAGCAACCATATCAAGTTGATCTGTATCGGGGATAGGGTTCTTACATTTTGTGCAAGCTCGACTCATAAACTCTAACAAAAAAGAACTCCTTTTATCTTTTATCAAGTTAAAACCATCAGATATGCATTTTACGAATGTAAAGTAATAATAAATAACAAATTCAAAATTAGTTGTGAAAATAAAATGTCCAAAATGTAAGAAAAATGCAGAATTATCAATGGATTTTTCTTTTGTAAAATGCGATAATTGTGATTTAGATATGAGTTATGGTGAATATGTCAAATTCATTGCTCATAACGAGACAACATATTCGGATATTCTTGGTGACTATACAGGTAGTACTGAAGGTCAGGCTGCAGGGTCATTAGATGAATGGGATTAACCACATGGTAAAATCATTCAGCAGATTAAAATAATTAGATTGATGAATCGATAACCATCATTGGAATTTCTTCTAGAAAACATATTGAATCTAATTGGATTTTTAGTAGGACTTGCAATAGGGATAATGTCACTAATAGGATTTAGAAATACTGGCAGTCCTACATTATTTCGATTAACGATTGCGTTTTTTTCAATAAGCGCGGGATTTTTTGTAATATGGGCAGGATACATGGTGGAAGATTTCATTACAAAATCAGGAAACTTAGAAAGATGGATTCAAACTCTAGGAATTGTTATTCAGACAGTAGGGTATTTCTTTATAGCATTTTCACATAGCATTAAATCATTTTTTCCAAAATCAAGATACTTTAGATCAGTTGGAATTTTTCCATTGTTTTTAGTGTCATCGGTACAAATAGAACACATCTTTAGATCTGTTTCATTTATTTTATTGGCTTATGGTGCAATTGAAACAATGTTATCATATTTTGAAAACAAAAACAAGGGAGCAATATCCGTAGCTGTGGGATTAGCATTATTAGCTCTTGGAGAATTTTTAGGATGGTATTCATTTGTATTTCCAGAATCTATTTTGTACTCAATTTCCATGGCAATCAAGATTGGAGGTCTAATAGCATTGTTTATTCCAGTAAGCAAAATCCCACTAACCAAAATAAAATTTGATGATCTGGATTAACAAGCATTAGGCTCAAATTACTTTCAAAATCAAAATTTGTCAAATTCTTTTATCTTTTTAGTATATTGCAAAATATCAACTGACTCTCATAGAAATTATGCAATTAAAGTATACAGGGATACCAATGACAGAGTACAGAACTCATATGAAGATTATTGGCGACATACTTGCCACCACACGTGATGACCTGCAAGATGAAGACGGAGCCTCAGTAACTTATCTCATTAGAAAAGCTAATGTCTCACATTCAAGAATTTCTAGAATTTTAAAGACACTCGTATCTCAAGGATTATTAGAACAAGATGGGACAACTGGTTCAAACAAATACAGAATTAGTCAATCAGGACGAGAATTTCTTCAAGCGTATTATACATTCACATCTTTTGCAGATAACTTTGGATTAACAATCTAGTCTTCAATTTCTTCAAATTCATCTAAATCATCATCAAAATCATCTTGAAATTCATTGTCTTCATATTCAGACGATGGACTAGACATGTCTATGATAAGAAAATTCAATCAGTTAAAAAACTTATTCAAATCTAAATGAATAATTAAAGAGAGAATAGGAATAAAACAAATGGGAAATCATAGACATATAGTTTTTACAGGAGAGGAGATCCTGAAAATACTTTGAATCTAATAATTACGTGTGCTAGACATTTGGAATTAGAAACAAAACATGAAATAACAAATATTTTAGATAAACTAGGAGATTCAGAACCAAAGATAACCATTACAAACATGTCTGGAATATTAACTGCAGAAACAAAACTAGATCCAATTGATGTAATAAAAAAAATCAAAGAAATGTTATTAGATGAACCATGGTGTATCAGGTATTCTTTAAGAATAATACCAATTCAGAAAATTACAGAAACAAAGATTGAGAGTATTGAAGAAGGAATTTCAGATTTAATTAAATTAATTTCATCTCAGGATTCATACCGGATATCAATAGAAAAAAGAAATTCAGACATTTCAAGTCAGGAGTTAATTTCAAAAATAGCAAATAAAATTAAAAACAAAGTATCATTAGAGTTTCCTGATAAAGTCATATTAATTGAAATTTTAGGAAATAAAACTGGAATTGCTGTTGTCCAAAAAGCAGATATTTTGAGCGTAGAAAAAACTAAAAGAAGCATGTCAGAGTAAAATTGCTGCTTTTTCTATCAATATATCTTCAAGAGGGTTTTTCGATATA
The DNA here is from genome assembly GCA_018334095.1 of Nitrosarchaeum sp. GTDB lineage: Archaea > Thermoproteota > Nitrososphaeria > Nitrososphaerales > Nitrosopumilaceae > Nitrosarchaeum. Next base: position 2,357 of record JAGXTE010000066.1, on the reverse strand, counting down.
ACTACATCAAGTTGTTTATCTGTTATTTTATAATATTTTTTTAAAAATAATGTGTTGTCTTTTGAAAATAGTGGAGTTGAAATAATTTCAATCTCTTTGTAAAGATTGTCTAATATTTTTCTATTTCCAAGCGCAATTAACATAAAGTTTTGTTTTGGTTTCATTCCAGCAGAATTAATTGCAGTAGAAATTTGAGATGAAATGGCAAAACGCATCAAAATATCCATTTCAAATTTATTTGAAAGCAAAATACTATTCTTCTCAGAATAAACAGATAGTGAAATAATTTTTTTGAGATGATAACTGTTTAAAACAAAATTACTAGATATTGCCTGAAGTTTAATGCTAGGAAATTTTTTCCGTAGATTATCAACAAAAGCAATTGTAAGGTTTTCGTTGCCCTTAATTTCAACAATCTGAATTAATTTATTTGATATATTGAAAAATAATCTTTTAGACGAACCGCCATGAATTATAGGAATTATACTTACTACATCGTTATTTTTAATTTCTGTATTTTTGCCCTCCATTGCAGAAGAGTCAACACCGTTAATTGCTATCAAAATATTTTCAACATCAAGATTAGGAGTGTTTATTGGTTTTAGATTTAATAATAAACTAAGGAGTTCTTGTATAGTTATATCAGATTTATCGATTTTTATCTCATCAGTTAAAAATGACTTTTTAGCACCTCCTACAAGTTTAATCATGATCATATAGATATCATCAAAAATGCTAGTGATTAATTTTCTGTTTTGTTAAGAGTTATTCTTCAGTATCGGTACTTGTAGGATCTGAGACAATTTCAATGACTTGTTCTTCAGCAGAATCATCCGAAATTTTTTCTTGTAATGTGTGATTTTCGACTTTAGAAGACTCGATTTGGGACTGTTTTATTTTTTCGTCACGAAGTTCTTTTTTGATAAATTTAGTAATATAGCCTGCAATTTCATTTTTTAATCCTTTAGAACGAATTATAGCTATTTGATCTAGGACTTTTTTGTTATCAGCAAAATCTTCTCCAAATTTTTGTTTGTGCTCATCTAATACTTCGTATGAAAGTCGCTTAATTCTATCCACTCCTCGTGTATTGAATAGGGGTTTTTTATACCTATATTCCAAGGAATGATTTTGTATTTGCTTCTAATAACAAAGCCATTTCATCATATGATTTACCAAGTACTTTAGAGGCACAAAAGACAACACTTGGTATGAAACTAACTTGGCCAGATTTCATTTCAAAACACCGAGAGAATTTTACAGGACCATCAGTTTCAACTAAAATTTTGTTTTCAGGTGTTTGAGATAGTAATGCTTGCTTATCATTTGCATAAATCGTTACAGGTCCATATGAAACAAAAAAACCCATATCCATTGCTTTTTTAAGCTGTTTTTTACTTCCATCGAACCAATGAAGCAATGCATGTTTAGTGTCATAAGAAGTCATTACAGAAAAAATCAAATCTAAACTTTTTCTAGAATGAATGGAAATTGGTTTTTTGAATTTTTCGGCAAGGGATAGAAAGGTTTCAAAAAAGTAAATTTGTTTTTTATTGTCTTCATCAGATTTGACATAGGTAGGATCCAATCCGATCTCTCCAATACCTGAAATATTTTGGTGGTTTTTAGTAATGAGATTGATCATTAAATCTAGATCATCATCGATACGTTCAGGATGGATGCCAATAAATGGCAAGACCAGATTACTCTTGTTTCCAAGCTCCAGTGTTTTTTGGGATGTTACAGTATCCATTGAGACGCAACAAGCTTGAATTTTCATATTTTCCATACCCCGAATAATATAATCCAGATCGTCTTGATAATACGAATCGGTTAAATGAATATGAGAATCATATAGCCAAACCATTGCCTCAACTTTGAAAATAGTCTGTATAAATCGATTCCTTGGTGATATTTTTTAACTCATAATCTTTTATCGGAAAAAAGAAAACGAATGGTAATGAAATCATCAGAATTAGGCATTTCAGCGATGTATAGAATTTTAAAAAAATCAGGTGCTGAGAGGGTTAGCGATGAATCAGCAGAAGAACTACGAGGAATAATTGAAGAATTGGCTAACAAAATTGCAAAAAGTGCAGTAGATATGGCTTTACATGCAGGAAGAAAAACGATCAAAGCAGAAGATATCAAACTTGCATCAAAACCATTTATCTGATTTTAATCTAAAGAGTTTAATTATTCAATTCATGTTTTTCAAAACGGTACTCTGGCAGAACGGTTATGCGTGAGCCTGCAAAGCTTATACAAGGGGGTTCGACTCCCTCGGGTACCTTTTAATGTCAATTAGCAATTACTTGTCCTTTCATCCATGGATGTAAAGTGCAAAAATAATCATA
>JAGXTE010000065.1 GCA_018334095.1 Nitrosarchaeum sp. | reverse complement strand
TTTAAAATTCAAAAAAATGCTGAAAGAGATTTACAAAAAGGAACTATTTCCATATACAAAAAACTAAGAAAATCATTGAAATTTGATGTCATATTAGGAATAATACTCTTGGGAGTAGTTGCATTACTAATTAATGGAACATTACCAGCCGGAGAAATTAATCAGGTGGATGCTCAAAAAGTATCGCATGGGTTTAGCAGCTTGGAATTTTCAGAAAACGCAAAATTTGATGTTAAGATATCATCATTTTCAAGCGGAACAAATACAATTTTAGTCAAAGTTAGTGATTTTGAAAATAAACCGTTGTATGATTCAGATCAAATTAAAGTAAAGATCTCGTATCCTGAAAGAAGTATTTCACCAATAGAAATTCCAATGAAAATTATCAAACAAGAAGAAAATAAGCCGCTTGAATTTCAAGGAGATATCACTTTTGGGTTTTCAGGCAAATGGAAATTAGAAGTAGAAGCTCAAAGAAAACAGAATGCAAATGAGTCAGTAATTATAGATTTAGTGGTTAAACCAAGATTAGCAGATCTATCAACCAAAATTATCGGATATCCATTACCAGAACCATCAAAACCACTTTATCCGCTATATGATGGAAATGATTCCATTTGGATAAGCGATCCATCTTCTCCTAGATTATGGGAGTTCTCAATAGAATCACAGAATTTTACCTCATATTCATTTGATGGATTGACAACAATGTGGCTTACTAAAGATAGTGAGGGAAAAATTTGGTTTACAGATACGCCAAGAAATCAAATAGGATATTTTGATCCAAGCAATAAACAAATTACCACAAAAACATTACCAAAAATAGATCCTGTTATTGATAGTAACACAGCAACTTTCTTACAAGCAGATTTTGATGGAAATATTTGGATATCAATTACTAACAAAGATATTATTTTAAAATATTATCCAAAAACCGATACATTTGAAGAAATCAAAATGCCTGCAAGAGAATCATTACCATTTGCATTAACAATTGATAGTGAAGGAAAAATTTGGTTTACAGAATCATATTCAGGTAAAATTGGATTTATCGATCCAAAAGATAACAAAATAACAGAATTTATGCCTGAAAAGCCTCTTGCATCCCCAGAAGCAATAATTTTTGATGAAGAAGGAAATTTATGGATTGCAGAACATACCGGTACTGCAATTATCAAATTCAATCCAATTTTAGAAACATTTGAGAGAGTTTCAGTAATAGACAAAGAGGCATTGCCATATGGAATGTCTTTTGATAGATATGGGAATATTTGGATCCCCCAACACACAATAGATAAGATTGCAGTATATGATCCATATAACAAAGATTTGATTGAAGTTGCAATTCCTACTGTTACATCATTTGTTCAATTTTCAACATCGGACAATAAAGGAAATGTGTGGTTTGTCGAACAACAAGGAAACAAGTTATCAATGGTAAAGACCACAGAAATTCCAATCACAATAAATGAATTAAATGATAAGAGTAATTTTTCACTGAAATATTCTGAAATAGTATCACCGTTAATTGCAATGGGAATTATTGCAACATCTTTGTTCTTTGTTAAAAATCTAAGAGATAAAAGAAGATTAAATGAATTAATTATGTCTGGATAGCAATCCAGCAGATTTTATTCCCAGAGTGCATGCCAATATTCCTATTGCAAATAAAACAATTGTTCCAGCTGGAGTAATATCAAATACATATGATACCAGTATGCCTGAAACTACAGAAAATATAGAAAAACACATTGAAAGTAGTGCAGTTTGTTTGAATCCTCTTCCATACATTATTGCAGTTACATTTGGAATTACAAATAATGCAGAAATAAGTAAAACACCAACTAGCTGTATTGAAGTTACAACTGTAATTCCTGCCATAAAAACAACAAGATAATTTATTTTTTCAACTGGAATTCCGCTTACTTTGGCCTGCTCTTCGTTAAATGTAGAGTAAAGAAGCTGACGATAAAGTAAAAGAATCACAATCAGAATAATTCCTGTTAAAAATAAAATCAGAATTGTGTCGTTGACACTAACAAGCAAAATGCTTCCAAAAAGAAAGCTGAAGATATCAATAGTAAAGCCACCAGACAATCCAATAATTACGAGCCCAACTGCTATTCCTGATGACAAAAGAACGGCTATTGAGGCGTCTCCAGATATGTTGAATCTATCTTTAATTCGCGTCATAATTAGTGCACTAACTATTGAAACACCATATGCGGTCCAAAGTGGATATATTCCTGCCATCAGACCTAGTGCAATTCCACCAAATGATGAATGAGCAATTGCGTCTCCAAACAAGGAATAACGACGTAAGACTAGAAAGAGTCCTACAACTGAACATAAAATAGCAATTGCAATACCTGAAATTATTGCTCTGTGCATAAAACTAAATGTAAAAATTTCAAAAGTCATATCTAATGATGATGCATATGTTCCTGCATCGAAGCTTCAGAATATTGTTTTACAAGATCATCATTATTAAAAAATTCGTCAGATTCTCCATGAAAGAAAAGTGTTCTATTAAGACATGCTACATGATTAGCTAATTGATTCACTGCATCCAAATCGTGTGAAGACCAAATTATTGTAATGTTTTGTTTGGAATTTAATTCTTTTAAAATACTATAAAAAAGATCTATGCTTTGTTGATCAATTCCTGTAACAGGTTCATCCAAAATCAAAACTTTTGGATTATTAACCAAAGCCTTTGCAATAAAGACACGCTGTTGTTGTCCACCTGATAGTTCACCTATTCTTCTTTCACTTAGCTCATGTATCCAAAGCTGCTGCAATATTTCATCAATTTTATTTTCATCTGATTCTTTATGCAATCCCATTCTAACAACATCATTTACAGTTGCAGGAAAATTTTTCTCAAAAATAGGTTTTTGTGGTACATAACCAATCTCTTTGAGATAATTTTTTGATTTCCTAATATCGATGCCAAAAAATTTGATCGTACCCTTGTATTTTGTATTAAGACTAAGCATTGAAGCAAAAAGAGTAGATTTTCCTGCACCATTAGGACCAATTATGCCTAAAAAATCACCTTGGTTGACTGTAAAACTAACATCATCTATAGCCTTGACATCAGGATATTCTATTGTAAGATGTTCAATCTCAACTATTTTCAACACAGTGCCTCCTTGAGATTATTGAGGTTCTCAGTCATTCTAGAAATATAAGTTCCATCATCACCAATTTCAAGTGGAGATAAAACAAGTATTCTTCCTCCAATTTCGTTTGCAATTACTTGAGAAGTTTTTGGATCAGCAGTTTCTTCAGTGAATATTACATCAAGATTGAGATCTTTGGCTTTATTGATTACATTTTCTAAAGTCTTGACGGTAGGTTCAGCATGGGGTGTATTTGAGGAAAGTATCGTATGTTGAGTAAGACCATATTCATTTGAAAAATACGAAAATGCATTATGAAATGCTATAAAATCTTGATTACAATTTGATAATTCTTTACGAATTTTTAAATCAAGTAAATCTAATTCGGCGATATAGTTTGCAGCATTTTCTTTGTAATATTTTTCGTTTTCAGGATCAGACTTAGAAAAGGCAGTTGCAATATTTTGCACTTGGATTTTTGCAAAAACAGGATTTAACCAAATATGAGGGTCACCTGATGTAACAATATTTTCATTTGTTAAGGATTCTTCAATATTTTTTTCTATAATTCCATTACTTGTATCAACTACTATTCCCTGATAATTCATTTCAGTCAATTTATCAGTCCAACTTTCAAATCCAATTCCATTAATAATAATAAGATCAGATTTTTGCATTTGTTGTACGTCCTTTATTGTTGGTTCCCAATCATGTGGTTCAATTCCAACTGGAACTAATAATTTGACATCAACTTTGTCCTGACCAACTTTTTGAGAAAACTCATGTAATGGATAAAATGATGACATTACTTGTAATTTTGATTCATTTGATTTTTTAGATTGGTTTGAATCACTTGAAAAAACTGCAAATGAGATCAATGGAATTGTAATAATGATTGCAATTATTGCAAGTTTTACTTGATTATTCATAATCAAATCTAAAATATGTTATTAATAACTCTATAAAATGTTAATAACTTTAATTGCTAAACTTATAAGATAATTAATAACAATTAAGATATGCCAATAGTTTCAATCTCACTAAATCCTGAAATTTTATCAGAATTAGATAAATTGCAAAAAAGCATGGGATTTTCTGGAAGGTCTGAAGCAATTAGAGCTGGAATCAGGACATTTGTTTCAGAAGAAAAACAAAAATCTGAATTAGAAGGAAATATTCATGCAATTCTTTTAGTTGTCCATAATGATGAGTTTGATCATGTGGTGTCAGGAATAAAACATAATTTTGAAGATCTAATCACAACACATCTTCACAGTAAGATTGAGGGAGAAAAATGTATGGAGTTATTTGTAATTGATGGTGATGCAAAAAGAGTTTCAACTATTACAAAAGATTTTCAAGTAAACAAAAACATGGATACTGTAAAATTAGTAACATTATAAAATTAATTAGAAATTAAGTTTTTAGGAAAGTAATTTCTAGTTATTAAAACAACTGTCAACAACATAGAAAATAAGATAATAATTGTAATTGTTCCAAATTCAGGTGCAACGACAATTCCAAAAGATGTCTCTTGACCAGAGTTTCTAATATTTTCAAATTTAATTATAGTAGGACCTGTTTGGTCTTCTGAAAATGTATACTTTTCAAATTCTCCTCCAACTTGTGCAACTCCAACAGATTTATAGATCTCCTGACCATTCTGTAAAATTACAAAAGTATAAGCAGAGTTACGCATTGGTTCTCCAGTTTTACCATCTCTAATTGTAAAAATAAAATTTGTATTTTGTCCAGGCATTATTTCTATTGGATCCCATGAAAGATTTACTTGAAAGTCTTCACTTTTTGTAAACGCAGTTAATGGAAATCCAGGATTTTCTGATTTACTAAGTGTAAAAATAATTGAATCAGGTAAAGGATCTCCAGATTTTTCTAATTGGTTCTTTAGAAATCTAAGATGATCCTGCAACAATACAAAATGAACTATTCTCTCATCTTCGACTGAATAATCATCAACTGTAACAGATGCTTTAAACAACTCTATTCCGTTAGCTGTGCCAGTATAACTTGGAGAGAAAAATTCTGAAAAACTCTTAGGAAAATGTACTTCCTCATGAACTACTGGAATATGGGACATTTTTTTTTCACTCCAATCAAATGGCATCTCAAATGTTATTTGCTGTGCAATAGGATCATATTGAAAATTGGAGATATTATCAAAATATGATTTTATTTTAAACTCTATATCCTGATTTTCAGCATCTTTTTGCAAAAAATTAGTTGTATCTACTATAGTCAGATCTGCATTATAAACACCAGAATTTTCAATGATATTTGTAGGTTCATCAATTGTTCTTACTTCTATTTCAAAATTGTATAATCCACCTGAACCAAATATTGGACCAGAGATCATTATTGGATTCTCTTTTGTTCCATGCCATGCACCTAATAGAGAATCTTGTTCTCCCTTAATCGTAATTTCATTATCTTGTGTTGGATTTATTTTGATTGTAAGAACTCCATCAGGTGTAAAGAAATAATTTCTAAATATCATTTTATTTTCATGAAATAAGCCAATTAGAAGAGTAGTATTTTTTGCCTGTTCCTTAGTTTCGGTTTCAGTTACAGTGATAGTAATTTGTTTTTCACCAGTTGGTTCAAAGAACATTGGAGTCTCAACTGAGATTGAAATTTTCTTACCTTCTACATCAACAGATGAAATTGTATCTATTCCAAATCCATGTCCATAAACACTAGAAATAGGAATTAGTAAAGAGATTGTTAATGCAAAAATTCCAAATTTTGATAATGACAGAATTATTTTGTTCATATTGGGTTATTTTACTGTGAGTAATTCTTTAACTCTCTGAATTAAGTCATCCATATTATTTGCTTCTAATATTGGTTGTAATTCATGTGGATCTTTAGCACCTATAGCGGATAAGGAGTAAACATAATCAATTGTAGGCATTTCTGTTGTAAGATAATATTTTTCTAAAACATGATCAAGTGAATGAGGTTCTACAATTTGTGGTAATGCTTGGTGAATAATTTTATTTTTCCACATTGATACTAGCTTCTCCCATGTGTCTAAAGATACATTATCATCAATTTCAGGAATTAATTCAACTTCGGCACGAATGTACATTTTTTGTTCTGTTCCCAATTTTTCATGTATTTCTGAAATATTTCTATGACCTTCTACCGAATATGGATCATAGTTGGGTGGTTGTGGAAAAGATGGTGGAATTATTTTATTAATTTTAAATTTATTACGCCCAATGGTCTCAATATGCAATTGCATCCCATCTAATTCTACATCTTCACATTTAGTTATCTTTGCAATTGTACCAATTGGTTTTGGTGCAGTCCAACCACTAATTGAGTTATTTGCATCAATAAGACATACACCAAATTGACCATCACCTATCATACAATCATCAACTAACTGCTTGTATCTAGGCTCAAAAATTCTAAGAGGTAATTCCTGTCTAGGAAATAACACTAAATCTAAAGGAAATATAGGTAAAATTTTTGTTTCTGTCAAACTGTTGTTGTTTAGTATGACTCCAGATATATGGAATGCGCAATCAATTTTAATTATAAAATAGATTTTAAAATTTAAAAGCCGTTTTCGTTGAGAATTAATCCAAGTAATGCAGCTCTTGTATGTTTTCCATATTCAGCCTGTTCAAAATATTTTGCATTTTTTGTATTATCAACATCAGTTGATATTTCATCTAATCTAGGTAGTGGATGCAAAATAATAGAATCATCTTTCATTTTTTGCAATAAATCCAATCCTACAACATAGCTTCCTTTTACTTTGAGATATTCTTCCTCATCTGGAAATCTCTCTTTTTGAATTCGTGTTACATATAGAACATCAAGATCATCTATGTAATCTTCAATTTTAGTAGATTCAGTAAAAGACAATTTCTTTTTTATTTCATAGATTGAATCTGATCTAATTCGTAATGATTCAGGGGAAATTAAATGGACATCAACATTATAATTTCCAAGTCCATGTAAGAGAGAATAAACTGTTCTTCCATATTTTAGATCACCGATAATTCCTATTTTGAGACCATCGATTTTTTTCTTTTCTTTTCTTATTGTAAACAGATCTTGTATTGCTTGTGTAGGATGTTCTTCAGTTCCACTACCAGCATTGATAACAGGTTTTGAAGAAACTTCAGCTGCAAATCTACTAGAACCGTCAAGAGGGTGTCTAAGTACAAGTACATCAGAATAATTTGACATTATTTTTACAGTATCTGCAAGGCTCTCACCTTTTTTGGTAGATGATGACGATATATCAGAAATTCCCAAAGAATTACCACCAACTGAGGCCATAGCAGCATCAAAACTAAGACGAGTTCTAGTACTGGGCTCATAAAAGAGGTAACCTAAACCATTTCCTTTACAAATTTCCCTTCTTTCTATCGGGCTAAGTTTCATAATTTTATCAGTAGATGCAAAGATTTGTTCAAGTTGAACCTTGTTAAAGTCCTTGATTGAAATTATGTCTTTTTGGTAGAACTCGTTCATTCTTTCAATGATATATACAGGTGACTATACAAAGTATTCTGATGCAAGAGTCCGAACTTATGGTTCGACGAATTAAGGAGGGTACAGTGTTGGACCACATTGACGAGGGTAAAGGTCTTCAGGTACTGAATGCTTTAAGAATAGACGGTAAAGATGGAAGTCTCATCACTATTGCTCTAAACGTACCCAGTGGAAAATTTAAGAAAAAAGACATAATCAAAGTGGAAAATAAATTTCTAAAAGACGACGATACAAACAAGTTGGCAGTGATTGCACCTAAAGCAACAATAAACATCATCAAAGACTACAAACTAATTGAAAAGAGAAGAGTAGCACTTCCAAATGAAATTAATAGAATTTTTCGTTGTTCAAATCCAGATTGTATCAGTAATAGTACTGAACATATTGAATCAGTGATGGATGTAATTGACAAAGAAGGAAGAGTACTCAAATGCAGATATTGTTCAAGAGTGTTAGATGTTAACAAATTGAAATATAATTAAATTAAAAATTTGAAAAAGATGGTACTACTGGGTTTATTGTCCCAGGATGATGAACATCATGACTATACCGTAGATTGCGATTGATTCAACCATACCTACGAAAATGAATACTTTTGACTGCAATGCTGGGTTTTCACTAATTACTGCAAGACCTGCTGCGCCAACTTGACCCAAACCGATACCTGCTCCAGCTGCTGCTAAGCCAAAGGCCAAACCTGCACCTAGAAGTTTCATCGAGTCTGCACTACCTGCTGCGGATTCTTCCTGTGCATAAGCAATTCCAGTCAATCCAGTTGCAGATATTGCAATTGTTGCCAAAAGTAGCAATACGATAGATTTCATTTATGTACCGACTCTTCTAGTTCCATATTTAAATCATGATGATGTTTAAAGCTAAATTTGATCGAGTGTTTTCTTTTTGAATGATGTTAAATCATTTTTTATGGATTTAACAAAATTATCATGATCTTGTTCTAAAACCTTTTTTGAATTTTCAACTAATTTTTTAATTTCTTCTTTTGCCATTATTTCCTACTCACCATCTTTGCTTTCACTTTTTTTAACTTTGCGAATTCTTCTCTTTCTCTCTCTTCAAGAGTAGCAAGAATAAATCGTATTTTTTGTTGATATTGAGGGATAATGACATTTTCTAAGGCATTTAGTAGTTTTTGAGTTTTTTCAAGGGCCTTTGCAAGACTAAAAATTGAATTTTCATATTCTGCTGCTTTGCAGATTTTTGGAAGTAATTCTTTGATCTGTTTTGCTGCTCGATCTATGGATGAGTTGGTATCAGCAAATCCATAAGGCATTGATTTTGTATCCTTCTCAGTTACTGTAAGGGCAGGAATTTTTACATCTACAACTCTACGTACATGAACATCAACTTGCATTACAGGTGGTGTAGATTCAGCAACAGAGTCTACTGTATTGGTTCCTAATGCAAGATACGCTTCATTAACTGATTTGTAAATATCTTGTAACGGATCCCAAATTCCACCTCTTGCTTTTGAGGCTTCTTCAATCATTTCTTCAATATTTTTTAAAAGAACTTTACGTTTATCATCTAAGATCTTCTGAACCATTGTAGCAACTTGACTAGATTTTTTATATTTTAGAAGTTCGATTTTTGTTGCAGCTACATTTTGTCCAAATGACATGCTGTTAGTTTTCCTGATAGTATTGATCTATGTATTTGTCTTTGATTTTAGTAATTTCGTTCTTTGGAAGTTTTGAAACGATTTTCCATAGTAAAGTTAGAGTTTCATCTATTGTTCTATTTTCATCAGTTGCTTGTGAAAGAAATTCTTTTTCAAAGACATCACCTACATCCATGTATTTCAAATCGATTTCTGTTAATCCTGCTTTACCTACAATTCCAGCTAATGCTCTTACCTCTTGTGCTCTAGAATATGCATCATAAACTTGATTTGAAACTTCACCATGATCTGCTCTTGTACTTCCTTCACCGATTCCATCTTTCATCAATCGACTAAGACTCATCAAAATGTTGATTGGAGGATAAACACCTTGTCTGAACAAATCTCTTCCAAGTACAACTTGGCCCTCTGTGATATATCCAGTAAGATCAGGGATTGGATGTGTAATGTCATCTGAAGGCATTGATAAAATTGGAACTTGGGTTACACTGCCTTTTCTGCCATTTAATTTTCCTGCTCTTTCATAAATTGTTGAAAGATCAGTATAGAGATAACCTGGATAACCTTTTCTGCCTGGAACTTCCTCTCTTGCTGCACTAATTTCTCTTAATGCTTCTGCATAATTTGTCATATCAGTTAGGATTACAAGTACATGCATTCCAAGATCAAATGCAAGATATTCTGCTACAGTTAATGCTACTCTTGGAGTGATAATTCTTTCAATAGCTGGATCATCTGCTGTGTTTAAAAATAGAACACTTCTTTTTAGTGCACCAGACTCTTCAAGACTTCTTCTGAAATATTCTGCTTCACTGTATTGCACACCAATTGCTGCAAATACTACTGCAAAGTCATCTTTTGTACCAACAACACTTGCTTGTCTTGCAATTTGTGCTGCAAGAATGTTATGAGACATACCAGAGCCAGAAAATATTGGTAGTTTTTGTCCTCTTACAAGAGTAATCATTCCATCAAT
>JAGXTE010000064.1 GCA_018334095.1 Nitrosarchaeum sp. | reverse complement strand
GCAACAATTGATGTTGCAGCAATTACAAAAGGTAAAGGATGGCAAGGAGTCATACAAAGATTTGGAGTAAAGAAAAAACAACACAAGTCAAGAAAAACAGTTAGAGAAGTTGCATCACTAGGTCCAATTTCACCGGCTAGTGTCATGTATTCAGTTCCAAGAGCAGGTCAAATGGGATTTCATCAAAGAACAGAATATGATAAAAGAATAATGGTAATTGGCAATACAGAAAACAATCAAATAAAAATAAATCCAGATGGTGGTTACAAACACTTTGGTTTGGTAAAAGGAGATTTCATTATTCTAAAAGGCTCAGTTCCAGGAACATATAGAAGATTAATCAAACTAAGAAGTCAAATTAGAAATGCACCAGTAAAAATCACCAAGCCAAATATTTTGGAGGTAGTAATCTAATGAAAACTTCATTATTAACAATAAAGGGAACTAAAGATAGCGAAGTTGAATTGCCATTAATCTTTTCAACTCCATTTAGAGCTGAACTTATTCACAAAGCATTTACAAATCTGACTTCACACAAATTCCAACCACAGGGAAGACATCCAACTGCAGGTATGGATGTAGTAGCAAGATCAAACGATCCACCAACAGGACAGCATCAAGCACGTATTGCAAAGATGAAAGGTGGTGGTGGTGGAAGACAAGGTCAAGCAGGCGGTGTTGCTTCAGTAAGAGGTGGAAGACAAGCTCATCCTCCAATAGTTGATAGAGTAATTTTTAAGAAATTAAACAAAAAGGAAAACAAGTTAGCATTTTGTTCTGCAATAGCTGCAACTGCTTCAAAAGACTTGGTTAAATCAAGAGGCCACAAAATAGAAGGCATTGAATCATTCCCAATTGTCGTAACAAATGACATTGAATCAATTTCAAAAGCAAGCGATATTTTCAAAGTGTTAGAAGATCTAAAATTAATGAAAGACGTAGAAAGACTTCAAGCAAGAAAACCACGTACTGGAAAATCATCACTTAGAGGCAGAAGCAAAAAAGTCGGAAAGAGTGTATTGTTTGTCACAAAAGATGCATCAAAAATTAGCAAAGCATGTGGTGCATTACCAGGAGTCGAGGTAAGATCTGTAAAAGAATTGAGCGTGTTAGATTTGGCACCAGGATCTGATCCTATTAGATTAACAGTGTATTCAAAAGCAGCAATAGAAGAAATTGCAAAGATAAAATCAACACATCTAGAATTAATGGTGAAAATAAGATGAATGTAGATCAAGCAAGTAAAATTATTTTGAAACCATACATTACTGAAAAAACATTTGCGATGGTAGAAAATGAAAGCAAAATTTGCTTCATTGTAGAGAGATCAGCAAGCAAACCACAGATAATTGAAGCTGTAAATGCATTATACAATCAAAAAGCTACTCAAGTAAACACAGCAAGAACAATTTACGGTAAAAAGGCATTTGTTCAATTTGAAAGTACAGAAAAAGCCAGAGACTTAGCCACAAAGATAGGAATGCTATAATATGGACAACAAGGCTTCATCAATACAAAGAGAGGATAAGTAAGATGGTCAAAGAATTTCTATATCGTGGATTACCAAAGGAGGAACTAGACAACATGTCACTAGAGAAATTATTTTTAATATTTAATTCCAGACAAAGACGTTCACTTACACGAGGAATCACAGATGACAAGAGAAAACTGATCGAAGAGATAAAATCTGCAAAAGCTGGAAAAACAAAAAATCCAATCAAAACTCATTCTAGAGATTTAATTATTCTACCATACATGGTAGGTGTCACAGTAAATGTTTTTTCAGGAAAAGAATTCACTCCAGTTTTAATTAAAACTGAAATGATAGGACATTATCTTGGAGAATATGTCATAACAAACAAAAGAGTTCAACATGGTGCACCAGGTGTCGGCGCATCAAGATCCAGTCTCTACGTACCATTAAAGTGATTATCATGGGCAGATTCAAATACGCATTCCAAAATTTTGACGCAACTAAACATGTTCGTTCTTCACTAAGAGAAAAAGACATTTCACACAAACATGCACGTGAAGTAGCTGTTGCAATTAAAGGACTGTCAATTGAAAGAGCCAGAGACTATCTTCAAGCAGTAGTCAATAAAGAAAGGGCAATTGCATTTAGAAGATTCAACAATCAAGTTGGCCATAGATCAGATCCTGGAATGATGTCTGGTCGTTATCCACAAAAAACAGTAAAAGAGTTCATCAAAGTATTAGATAATTTAGAATCAAATGCAGAATACAAGGGAATGGATTTAGATAGATTAAAAATTGTAAACGCAACAGTTCACAAAGGTGTGATTGTAAAACGATTTATTCCAAGAGCAATGGGAAGGGCCACTCCAAAAAATAATGTGTTAACACATGTAGAATTGGTGGCACAGGAGATATAACATGTCAGCTGTAAAAAATGTAATTAAAGACAACTACAACATGATGCTTCTCAAAGATTACTTGAGAGTAGCAATTAAAGATGCAGGATTTTCACATGCAGAAATTTCAAAAACACCAATGGGAACAAGAGTTGCATTACATGTAACACGACCTGGAATAGTTATTGGAAGAAAAGGTTCAGGAATTAGAGAGTTAACAGATAAACTTGCAACTGATTTTAAATTAAAAAATCCACAAATATCTGTAGTTGAAATAGCAAAACCAGAACTATCACCAAGTGTAATGTGTAACAGAATGGCATCACATTTGGAACGAGGTACAGCATTTAGAAGAGCTACAATGTGGACATTAAAACAAATTATGGATAATGGTGCTATGGGAGTTCAAATTACAATCTCAGGTAAATTGCGTGGAGATCGTTCAGCATTTGAAAAACACAGTGCAGGAATTTTACCAAGAGCAGGACACCATGCAGAGGTAATTGTTGATGAGGACATTGCACACGTTAAAACTGCAATGGGATTAATCGGAATTAGAATAAGAATTGCAATTAATGAAAAATTCATTCCAGAATTCGAATTAAAAACACAAAAACCAAAGAAAGCAAAACAAATCAAAGACAAAGATACCGGAAAGATGAGAGACGAAACAGAAGTAGAACGCAAAGCAAGAACAGAATCTGAACAAATTGCAATTGAAGAAGAGAAGATGAAAGAACTTGAAACATTAGAAGAAGAGGAGGCAAAATTGCTATGACCCGATTATCAATGAAGACAATAAGAGAATTAAATGAAAAAGATCTTAAAAGTAAAATTCAGGAAACAAGAAGTGAACTTGCAAAATTAAGAGTAGATGGTTCTAAAGGTACATTAAGAAAAGAAAGTGGAAAATTAAAACCACTAAGACACGACATTGCAAGAATGATGACTAGAGTAAATGAGTTGAAAAAGAAATGATTACAGAACAAAACATAACATCACATGAATTAATTGGATTACACACAGAGATCACTGAATCATCTAATTCACAGATTATAGGATTAAATGGAACGATTACAGATGAAACAAAATCAATGATAATAATGGACACCAAGAATGGAACTAAAATGATTGCAAAATCCAACAATAGTTGGAAATTTACCTTAGATGGTAAAGATATCATTGTAAACGGTATGCAAATTGCAAAAAGATCATTTGATAGAATAGGAGGAAGGGCTTGACATTAAATATTGGATTAAAAGTAAAGGCGCCAAGCAGAGAATGCACAGATGCACATTGCCCATTTCATGGAAAACTATCAGTGAGAGGAAAATTATTTGACGGTAAAGTTACAAGCAACAAGGCAAAGCAGACAATCACATTACAAAAAGAATCACCAATTTACTATCTAAAATTCAAAAGATATGCAAGAAGTAAAAACACAATTCATGCACATGTACCAGAATGCATCGATGTTCAAACAGGTGATCATGTATTGACTGCAGAATGCAGACCAATATCAAAATCAGTATCATATGTAGTAGTAGAGGTTAAAGCATAATGGCAAAACAAGCAGGCAAAGGAGTATCAGAATTTCGTCCTCGAGTAACAAAAGCAATTCCAATAGGAGCACAGATAGTATGTGCTGACAATACAGGTGCAAAAATTTTAGAGATTGTCATGGTACAAAGACATCATACAAGACATGCACAATTAGCAGCTGCATCAGTTGGAGACTTTTGCAATGTTGTTGTAAAAAAAGGTCCTGCAGAATTAAGAAAGCAGGTGTATGGTGCAGTTATAATTAGACAGAAATATGCAGTTCGTAGATTAAACGGTGTAAGAGTGTGCTTTGAAGACAATGCAGCTGTTTTGATTACTCCAGAAGGAGAAGTCAAAGGAACTGACATCAAAGGACCAGTTGCAGCAGAAGCTTCAGAAAAATGGCCAAGAGTAGCTAATTTGGCATCAATGGTGGTATAAAATGAAACCAACAAAGATGCGTAACAG
>JAGXTE010000063.1 GCA_018334095.1 Nitrosarchaeum sp. | reverse complement strand
AGGGCTCTTTCTATTGTAAAACCACATGAGAAATTAAGATTGAAGTACAAGGAATTGTATTGACTTGATTTAGAAACTATACTTGCATTAAAATGTCCGAACTAAAGCGCCACATGGGACTTTTTCATCTTACCATGTACGGTGTAGGAATAATTATTGGTGCTGGAATTTACGTGTTGATAGGTGAAGCTACAGCATTTGCAGGAAATGCTGTATGGATTTCTTTTTTGCTTGGAATGATAGCTGCTGTATTTGCAGGATTGAGCTATTCTGAGCTTACTGCATTGTTTCCAAAAGCAGCAGCAGAATACACTTTTGTAAAACACGCATTCAAGAATAATTTTCTTGCGTTTATCATCGGGTGGCTGACAGCAATAACTTCTATGATTACGGCAGCAACTGTATCCTTGGGCTTTGGCGGATATTTTGCACAGTTCATTAATTTACCAATAACAGTGTCAGCTGTTTTGTTGATCGGCGGTTTGTCAGTTGTGAATTTTATTGGAATAAAAGAATCGGCTTGGGCAAATACTATTTTTGCAATTATTACAATTGGAGGTCTGGCATTGATAATATTTTTAGGAATGTCGTTTGAAACTACCGAGCCAATTGATTATTTTGAGAACCCAAATGGAATGACTGGAATAATTTTGGCATTTATTTTGATATTTTTTGCATTTATTGGTTTTGAGGATATGGCAAATATTGCTGAGGAGGTAAAAAGACCCCAAAAAACACTTCCTAAAGCAATAATCCTTGCTGTTGTAATTTCAGGGATTATCTATATTCTAGTTTCTTTATCAGTGGTTCGTGTCATAAACTGGGAAGAATTGGGACGGTCAACAGCTCCTCTTGCAGCAGTAGCTGAGAGATCGTTAGGAATTCAGGGCAATATCATACTATCAGCAATTGCACTTTTTGCAACAGCCAGTACAGTTCTAATCACATTAGTAGCTGGTTCTAGAATGCTTTATGGAATGGCAAATCATAAATCTGTTCCTGTATTTTTAGGGAAAATTCATTCAAAAACTAAAACACCTTGGATTGCAGTAATTGTAATTTCAATTACATCTATAGTATTTGCTTTTAGTGGAGATATTGTTACTGTAGCTAACATCACAGTTTTTGCAGTAGTGATAACATTTGCCATGATAAATTTGTCTGTAATTGTACTAAGATATACAGAGTCTAAATTGGAAAGACCATTTAGAGTTACATGTAATGTTGGACGGTTTCCAGTTCTTCCATTAGTGGGTCTTGGTGTTACTGTGTATATGGCAATTCAGTTTGAAATGGAAATTATGTTGGTGGGACTAGTAATCGTATCTATAGGTGCACTATTGTATGTTATTTTTAATAGAAAATCAACTAGGGTAAAAGATGAAGTTTAAATTTTCTGCTAATGACAAAGAATGGCATCAGACATTACTTAATACGTTTGAGAACATATTAAAGATGAAAATAAAACCAGTTCTAGTTTATGATCGTAAACATTTTTCAAATTATATTTACAAAGAAAAAACAAATCCAAACACTGTATGGGCCGAATGTATTAAAGAATGTGGGACAATTTGGCTCAATCCACACCTGTCAACCGAACCCAAGGTAGAAACAGTAAATACACTTTATCATGAATGTTTACACATAAAATATCCTAAAATGCATGAAAGAGAAGTCAGAAAGTTGGCAGATAAAATGATTCCAGTAGAACGATCTATGGTAAGAAAAAAGAAATCTTTCGATATAATTCATAGACATTAATGTTATAATTGAAATTGAAAACTAAAATTAATTTAGATCAGTTGATTTAATTTATTATTTTTAATTTTCAATTCTTTGTATTAAACTATATAATACTTGTTTGAACATGATAAATTGTAATTATAAAAATCAAATAAATTGAAAATAATACCATACTTTGCCATTTGTGAATATGACCATTTCTTATTAGAACAAACAAAACAATTGGTAAACCTATTGCAAAGGAGATCAATGCCGATAATATACTAAAATTAATTGCAACCGGTGATAAAACAAGAACTAATCCAAGAACTAAAGTAATGTTTGTTATACATGAACCAATTATGTCACCAATTGCTAAATCAAGTAATCTCCTTTTTATTGCAACAATATCTACTGTTAATTCTGGCAAAGATGTTCCTAGAGCAATTATAGTAGCACCTATCACAGATTGTCTAATTCCTGTAAATTCAGCTATTGATGAAGCATTATCGACAAGCATTTTTGCACTTAATGTTACGCCAGCAATACCAACAAAAAAGAGTAATAGTGGTTTGTAAACAGAACCCTTTTCTCTCTGTTCATGATTTTGAATTTTATTAGTTTTGAATACATAGTAAATAAAAAAAGCAAAAGTTGCGAGCAATGCTATTCCAACAAATTTACTTCCCTGTTGAACCAACAACAAAATAAGTGGAATTAATGATGATGCTATCAATAACGGAAAAAGATTTTTTGTTGTTTTTACTTGCATTTTTCTGATTGGTGATAAAAATAAGAACAATGCTGCAACTAGTCCAATGTTTGTAACATTTGATCCAAAGATATCACCCAAAGTAATACCAACATTATCAGTATGGGTTGAGAATATTGCCACGCTTATTTCTGGTACTGATGTAGCTACTGCAACTATAACAAATCCTGCAGCGAGCTGACCAATACCAGATCTTTTTGTAACTTTTTCAATAGAATTTATAGCAAATATAGCACTTTTAACTAAAATAACCAAAAAAATTACTAATAAAACTAAGTTGAATAATAAATCATCCATAGTTCATCAGTCATCTTTGTTAATTGACTAAAATCTGCTTTGATTATTTTTTAATATTTTATTCATTTTTTTCTATATCTACAAGCAGAATAGGACATGCAGTATTTTCAACAATCTTTCTTGAAACGCTACCAAGAGTTAATAGACTTTTTAATCCTTTTAATTTTCTTCGTTTTGCCATAACTACAAGATCAACCTTTTGTTTTTTTATTATTTTGAGAATCTCATCTGCTGCTAAGCCTATAGTAACTGTAATGCTTGCTTTTATGTTATTATCATCGCATATTTTTACTCTTTTTTCCATTTCAGATATCATTCCTCTTCTGAAATCTTCATCAGCAATATGAATATTTTTTAATAATTTTTTTTGTTCAGATGAAGATAATGCAAACATTGGAGGACGTGGTATTTGTTCTACAACATGTAATAATATTATTTTAGCTGATGATGATTTTACTGCAGAAATAGCATGTTTTAATGCTATATCACCAGCAGATGTTCCCGCATGAGGAACAAGAATTGTATTATACATATCAAATCTATATCATCATAGTAAATAAACGCACTAGATGTTTCTCAAATCGAAAATCATATCTATATAAAGATATTAGAATCAAAAGTCAATTTAATAAAATAATTATTTTCTAATTTTAAAAAGAGCAATTGATGCAATAATAATTCCCAATACACCTATACCAATTGCAACATAACTAACATTCATCTGCTGATTAGATTGTTCTAATTCAGTGAATGATTTTTTTAAATTATTTACTTCTCCAAGAAGTGTTGTATGTCCATCAATTAATTGAGTTAAGGTAAGATCAGATGGTTTTGGAAATTCAATGTAAGAACGTTCATCAACTTTTGGAGGATGCATTGATAAGCTAATTGGAGTTTGCTCAATATTGCCTAAAATATTTACTTGGTAAAATCCTGATACAGTCGGATTTACAAATGCATAGTATTTTCCAGGAATGTTATGATCAGGTGATAGAGAAAGTATTATTTTTTCTTCCTTGAATAATAGTTCTATTTTTAAAGATTTTTCAAGTTCAGATATACCATTTTCAAATTTTTGTTGTTTTAATTCTAGACCAGGCTCAAGACGACTAACTAGCAATTCAATACCGTTTGTCTCTCCTGAGACTACAGGCTCATTCATCCATCCAATTTCTAATCTATATTCACCTACAGAATCAACTGTGTGAGCAAAAGCAGTACCAAAAGTACCATAAATCAGCAATAACAAAAATAGCATAATTTTAAAATTCAATGATAAAAAAATTCATTTCTGTTTTAAAAAGGTTCTATAAATTACCGATAAAGAAATGTTATCCAAAAACCCTCAAAATTTAAGAACCCCTTCTTTGTCGTTGAACTATTGACAAAATTTACTGTTATATCTGGAAGTTCATCCGAAGAATTAGCAAAAAAACTTGCAAAAAAACTAGATGCGAATTTTATAAAATCACAATTAAAGATTTTTCCAGATGGTGAAAGTAAAATTACTTTTCAAAAAAAACCTCAAAAAAATAAAATCATTGTCATACAATCAACATATCCACCTGTTGATGAAAATTTATTTCAGACACTTTCAATAATTTCAAAAGCGAAAGAATTTGCAACAGAAGTAATTGCAGTTATACCTTACATGGGTTATGCTCGTCAAGATAGAGAATTCTTACCTGGAGAAGTGATAACAATGAAAGTAATTGCAAAGTTATTCAAAAGTGTAGGAACATCTAGGATAATTGTTGTAGATATTCATAGTATGATGGGTTTAAAATATTTTAATATAAAAACAAAAAACGTAACTGCGATTCCAGATCTAGTAAAATATTTTACAAAATTAAAATTAAAAGATCCATTGGTAGTGTCTCCAGACCATGGTGGAAAAGAAAGAGCAAAAGAATTTGCAAAGTTGTTGAAAACAGAGTACATAATTCTTGAGAAACAAAGAGATCGTAAAACTGGAAAAGTAGAAATTAAATCTGCAAATTTTGATGAGATTATAGGTAGAGATTTGATTTTAGTTGATGATATGATTAGTACCGGAGGGAGTATTATCAAAGCTACCGAGTTTCTTAAAAAGCAAAAATGTGCACGAGTATTTGTAGCATGCACGCATGCATTACTTAGAAATGATGCTGAAAAGAAAATTAAAAATGCAGGAGTAACTAAAATAATTAGTACAAACACAATTCCTGGAAAAACATCATTGGTTGATGTTTCAGAAACAATTGCAAAGGCAATAATATAATGCCTGAGAGTTTTTTTATTTTATCTAAAGATTATCTAGAAATTGCAATTGATGAAGTAATATCAATAGCAAAAACATATGATAGATTTGCCAAAGCGCAAATTATATCAAATTTAGTAATAATTCAATCAAAGACAAATTGGAAGGAAATTACTAATCGTGCAACTTTTGTAAAAATTTCAGGTCAAATACTTCGTAAAATGTCTGGTTTATTTTTAGATGAAGAAAATTTTGAAGTGTTAAAAAATGCCAAAACTTTTGTTTGTAGAATTATTAATTTATCATCAAATAATTTTAACATTCCAGAATTAGAAAAGGCGATGGGAGATATGATAACTAAATTTTCAAAAGCTAAGGTATCTCTTGAAAATCCAGATATCAGCATATATCTAATTTTCACAGATCAGGAAAATTTTTTTGGATTTTCAAAAAGATATGAAATTAAAAGTAGACCAAAGAAAATTAAAAAACACCCACATGAATTAGACTGGAAGCTTACAAGAGCAATGATAAATTTGGCTGGATTAAAAGAGGGAGAGACTGTTTGTGATCCATTTTGTGGTACTGGAACTACATTATTAGAAGCTGAATCGATGGGAATTCATGCAATTGGATTAGATTTTGATGAAAAAATGTGTAAAATGTCCAAAGAAAATTTGGATGCAAATCAATACAATTCAAAAATAATCAAA
>JAGXTE010000062.1 GCA_018334095.1 Nitrosarchaeum sp. | reverse complement strand
AATGATAAAAATTCTTGAACTGATCGGATTTGGGTTAATTGGTGGAACAATTTATTCTTCTATAGGTATGATTGGAAACGAGTTACGATGGCCAGTATTTTTTGGATGTGCTGCGGGGGCACTAGCAATTATAATTTATCGTAAAAAATTAAGACAAAAACAAAATAATTCTGTTTAAAACTATTAGAGAGTGTTGATCAATGCTAAATCAACCGACAGATCTATAAAGGAGAATTAAAAGCAATTATGAGGGCAAATGGCAAACGAGACAACACAATGGTGGAAAGGATTGGGAAAAGAATTAGAAACAGATATTGAAACACTCGATGAATAAAATATTAAAAAATAGAAAATTTTTGAAATTATTATAAGCCTCGGGTGGGCTCCGACCCCACGACCTAACGCTTACGAGGCGTTCGCTCTACCAGGCTGAGCTACCAAGGCACTTTTGGGTGATGCCATCAGAGTTAATAAAAAGCCTTTCCGACTTGGATCAAATGAAAAAAACAATTTCTGGAATTAGAGGTATTTTTGGTGATGATTTTAATCTAAGAGACACATTGTATTTTTGCAATAACTTTTCTTCGTTGATTGAATCTAAAAAATGCGTAATAGGCAAAGATACAAGACCTTCAGGAATGATGATCAAAGAAACAGCATCAGCAGCATTAATGAAAAATGGAATTAATGTTTACAATTTAGAAACAGTACCAACTCCAGTAGTTTTTCGAGAATCAAGAAAATACGGAGCAGGAATAGTCATCACATCGTCACATAATCCACTAGAGTGGAATGGGATAAAATTTATCATTAATGGAAGGGGAATCAATGAAAAAGAACTTCCAAAGATTATCGAAAATCAAGAAGTTATAGTGTCAAAAATAGGTATGGAGGAGCAAATTGCATCAACATATTTACAAGATGCAAAAGAATTGATTGGACAAATTGAGAATCAACCTGAAATAGTCATCGATATTGGTGGAGGCGCTGCAAAAGATTTTGCTCCAAATTTACTAAGACAGTTAGGATGTAAAGTCAAAGTAATTAACGAAGATCTGGATAATTGTTCAAGAGGTCCTGATCCAACTGCAGATAACTTGTCAGATCTTGTATCTGCAACTTCTGAAAAAGGAATTGGATTTGCTTTTGATTTAGACGGAGATCGCCTAGTTGTTGTAAGAAAAGGAGAAAAACAAACTCCCGATGTGACTTTAGGTTTGGGAGTAGCAAAAGCGTTAGAATTAGGATATAAGAAATTTGTATTTAGCATAGATACAAGTGTTTCAGTTGAAAAATTTATCAAAGAAAAAGGAGGTAGTGTGCAGAGATCAAAAGTTGGAGAAGCAAACGTAATAGATTTGATGCTAAAAACAAATGCACAAGCTGGAGGAGAAGGAAGTAGTGGCGGCTTTATCTTACCAGAATTTAATTTTTGTAGAGAAGGAATTCTAACAAGTGGACTTATTTCTTCAATGATGGGAAATTCAAAATTTAATGAAATATTAGATTTTATGGAGAGCTACAAACAGTTAAGAGAGAAAATCAAAGTGGATTCTGTATTTCATGACAGAGTTATTGATGAAGTATCCAAAAAACTTACAAAAGAATATTCTGAAGTTATCACTCAGGATGGAATTAAAGGAATTATTGATGAAGATAGTTGGGTTTTGATTAGAAAATCAAATACGGAGGACATCATAAGAGTTTCAGCAGAATCAAACAACTTAGATAAATGTAAGAAAATTGTAAAAAATACATTAGAATTAGTGAAACAATGTTATGACAGTATTAGATGAGTCTGCAATAATAAAAAATTTGCAAAAGAAATTAGGAAATAAAAAATTCGTATCAGAAGATGTAGAGATTTTCAAAGTGGGTAAAACAAAAATCATAGTCAAAATCGACACGTTTGTTGAAGGTACAGATATGCCTTCAAAAATGAAAGTTTCTGATGCGGCTAGAAAAAGCATTGTAGCGTGTGTTAGTGATTTTGCTGCTAAAGGAGTAAGACCTCAATATGGAATAATTTCGTTGAATTTGCCAAAAACAATTTCACGCTCAAAAATTAATGAAATATCAAATGGGTTTAGTAACGCTTCAAAAGAATTCAAGTTCAAAATTTTAGGAGGCGACACCAATGAAGGAAGGGAAATCGTATTTACAGTATCCCTGTTTGGAACTACAGATAAGATAGTCAAAAGGAGCGGAGCCAAAATCGGAGACATCATATTTGTAACGGGTCCTTTTGGCTATACTGCATCTGGTCTAGAGATTTTACTTAGAAAAAAGAAATCTAAGAAAACTTTTGTCAAAAAGGCAATAAGTTCAGTATTTAGGCCAAATCCAAGATTAGATTTTGGCGTAAATAATAAAAAATATTTTACATCTGCAATGGATTCCAGTGATGGATTATCTACTACATTAAATGAAATGGCTAGTCAAAGTAATTGTAAATTTATCATAAACAATATTCCAGCTAGAGATGAAATATCAGAATTTGCAAAATCAAATAAAATAGAACCAAATAAACTAGTATTTCACGGGGGAGAAGAGTACGAGTTTGTATTTACTGCATCAAAAAAATATAAGAAAATTATTGAAAAAAATGCCACATCATTAAAGACACCAATTATTGAAATTGGGTATGTCACTAAAGGTAAAGGAGTATTTATTCAAAAAGGAGAAAAATTTAGTTCATTGAAGGATTTTGGATGGCATCACTTTAGAAAATAATTCATTCGCCAGAGTAAAAATCATGTTCTACTTTTTGAATTATATTAAAGACAGATTCGGCAGACAATCTAGAAACACAATCTTTAATCCACATTTCATCAAGATGCATCAATCTGTTCATATCAGCTGAAGGAAGCTGATCGGGTTGAAGATCTGGATACATTACATGTATTTGAAATCCTTCTTTAGCGATACCTTCACATTTTTTTTCTAATGAGGTCATAGAATCGCTATTTGGTGTTAAAAATTCAAAGATTACAGAGCCAGAAATTGCAGATATTATTACAATGCCAATTAGTAGCCAAAGTATGGATACCACACAAGGACAAATCAAACATAGTATTTGAGTAATAATGAAAAAAGCATGCGTGTCCGAAACAAGACATGTTCAAAAAATGAATGTTTTTTAAACCCTTTTAGATGTGAGTAGACATTGTCAGAAATTGAAGCTGAGATTGAAGTAGAATCCCCAATTGAAGAAGAGGAGGAGGTTCAAACTAAATCTAGACCAGAAACAAAGACAGATGGTCCTGAAAAATGGGGAATTGCCCATATTTACAGTAGCTATAACAATACAATCATTCACATGACGGATCTAACTGGTGGAGAAACTATCTCTATTAGCTCAGGCGGAGTTCATGTTAATGCTGACAGATACGAATCATCACCTTTTGCTGCAATGAAGGCTGCAAACGCTGTTGTCGAAGTTGCACATACAAAAGGATTCACAGGATTTCATATCAGAGTACGAGCTGTTGGAGGAGTAGGTTCCAGAGTTCCAGGCCCAGGTGCACAAGCTGCAATCAGAGCTTTGGCAAGAGGCGGATTTAAAATTGGAAGAATTGATGACGTAACACCAATTCCTCACGATACCACCAGAAAGAAAGGTGGAAAAAGAGGAAGAAGAGTCTAGTCCAATACTTTTATTCTAATGTTACAACCTTTAGATTGAAAATAGTCAATCATAAATTGGGTAAATTTTTCAGATGGATTTTTGAATCTGTATTTGCTTAGCATGTCAGCAAATTTTTCTTCAATACCTTGTTGTAAATTTTGTTTAAAAGTTAATTTAAAAAAAGTCCATCCAAATTGTGATGAGGGTTCACTTAGAGTATACCCGTTATAACCTCCAACCAAAGTTTCCATATGAGATAATGATTTTTTTATTATTAATAGATCATCAAGATAATTTTTTGTGCTAATTTCAAAAACAATGCTCAATACTAATCACTTTCGTCAGATGATTTATTACTTAATTTATCAGATAATGAAACAAATTTTCCATCTTGTTCCACATTAATTTTGGTCTCCATTCTAATGTTAAGACCAATTGATCTAAATAGCGTCAATAATTTTCCACCGTCAAGAATTTCAGTAATTTCACCGGATGTAATTAATTCAGCTAATTTTTCTACGACCATCGTAGTATCATTTGGAAATTGTGATTCTGCATTTTGCAATACCTCAAGACCTCTGAATCCTAGACGTCCAACAAGAACATCTCTGGGATTTTTTGTTTTAGATTGTGAATTGGCAGGTGGTGTCTCTATTTTTTTTCTAGTTGAGATATTTTGTTGCATTTCTGCAAGTCTTTTTGCCTTTAATCTTTCAAGTTCGGAATCGTCTTCGCTCAACCTTTAATCACACCTATAGGCACCAATTTTGCTACTTTAGTGGCTATTCCTAGATTATGAGATACATCTACTACGGCATCAACGTCTTTGTATGCTTGAGGAGTCTCTTCCACAACTCCATCACGCGTTAATGCCTTGATAAATATGCCTTTATCACTTAGAGATTTTCTGACATTATCTTCTGTGAAATCTCTTCTTGCCTTTGATCTAGACATAGTTCTTCCAGCACCATGAGCTGTAGAGCCAAAACTCAAATCCATTGAATTTGGTTTTCCAAGTAATATCCAGCTTGCAGTTCCCATTGAACCTGGAACTAAAACAGGCTGACCAAGATCTCTGTATTTTAATGGAACTTCTTCTCTATTTGCAGGAAATGCACGTGTAGCACCTTTTCTGTGAACCACAAGTTTTCTTTCTTTGCCATCGACTTTATGTTTTTCAACTTTAGCAATATTATGAGCAACATCATAAACCAAATTCATCTCAAGATCAGATTCTGATTGATTAAAGACTCGTTCAAAAGATTTTCTTGTCCAATGAGTAATCATTTGTCTATTACTCCATGCAAAATTTAATGCAGCAAACATTGCTTTTCGGTATGATTCTCCTTCTTCAGATGTATTTGGAACGCATGCAAGTTCTCTATCTGCTAAAGTAATATCATATTTTTCCATAGATTGTTCTGAGATTCTCAAATAATCACTACATACTTGGTGACCAAATCCACGAGAGCCACAATGAATTAAAATTGTGATTGTTCCTTTTTTAATTCCCATTCTTTTTGCAGCTTCTTCATCATGAATTTCAGCTACTTTTTGTACTTCAAGAAAATGATTTCCAGAACCCAAGCTTCCTAATTGTGGTGCACCTCTTTTTCTTGCCTTATCTGAAACTTTATTTGGATCAGCATTTTTTATTTTGCCATTTTCTTCACAAACATCAGAATCATGTGTTGAACCATATCCATGATCAATTGCCCAATCTACACCACGTACCAATACTTCATCAAGTTGAGAGTGACTAAGCTTTACTGCGCCTTTAGAACCAACACCAGACGGAATTGAACTAAATAGATCTGTGACAAGTTCTTTTAATTTTAAACGGACATCGTTTTCAGTTAAATTTGAACGAAGTAATCTAACGCCACAGTTGATATCATAACCAACACCGCCTGGGCTAATCATCCCTTCTTCAGCATCCATAGCAGCTACTCCTCCTACTGGAAATCCGTATCCCTCATGACCATCTGGTAAGACTACACTATGACCAACTATCCCGGGAATAGTTGCAACATTTTTTGCCTGCATGATAGTTCTATCAGTTAACATTTTTTGAAGTAATGCTTCATCAGCATAGATCTTTACTGGAACCTTCATTCCAAGATTTGAGTCAGCCTCAATTAGATACTGATTTTCTCCAATTTTTTTAGGAGTTATAGTAGACATGAGTAATGGTAAATTTTTGCCTCAAGCCAATTTAAATCATAAGTAGATTTATTTTCAATGTCATAAAAGAGTAAACATTGGCAATTTTACCGATAGATAGTGGACGTTATGGCACTAAAGAAATGATGGATATTTTTAGTGAACAAAAAAAAGTAAACTATCAATTAGAAATTGAAGGAGCAGCTGCAATATCACAGAGCGAAATTGGAATTATTCCAAAATCAGTTGGTAAAACAATTTACAATGCAGCAATGTCAGGAAAAATTTCAGTAAAAAGGATTAAGGAATTAGAAGCAAAAAGTGATCATGACACAGCGGCTTTAGTTGAATCATTGAGTGAAAAATGTCCAAAAGATGCAAGACCATGGATTCATTATGGATTAACAAGTAATGATTTGGTAGACACGAGTAATTCTATGCAAATGAGAGATGCGCTAAAAATTATAGAACCAAAAGTTGCAAAAATGGCATCATTGTTAGCAAAAAGAGCAGTTCAACATGGTAAAATTCCAGCAGTTGGTAGAACGCATGGTCAACATGCAAGCATAATATCATTTGGATTAAAATTTGCAAATTGGGCAGCAGAAATGGCAAAGCATGTAGAGAGAATTGAAGAGATCAAGAAGCGTGTCTTAATTTGTAAAACATTAGGAGTTGTTGGAACGGGATCATTAATGGGTGCAAAATCACTTGAAGTGCAAAAACGAGTTGCAAAAAGATTAAACCTATTTCCAGCTGAAGTGACCACACAAATAATTCCCAGAGAAAGATATGCAGAATATGTTTTTGAACTAGCGCTTATTGGTGCAACTTTGGAAAAAATTGCAATTGAGATTAGAAATCTACAAAGAACAGAAATAGGCGAGGTTGCTGAACAATTCAAAAAAGGCCAAATGGGCAGCAGTGCAGTTCCAGTAAAGAGAAATCCCATAAAAAGTGAAAGAGTCTCATCACTATCAAAAATGCTACGCAGTCAAATAGCAATTACATTTGAAAATATCCCATTATGGCATGAGCGAGATCTTTCAAATTCAGCAAATGAGAGATTTGTATTACCTACAACAGCTATTCTGATAGATGAAATGCTAGAAACCATGATCAAGATAGTTTCAAATCTAATGGTAAATGAGAAGAGAATTGTAGAAAATCTATACATCACAAAGGGGCAAATATTTGCAGAATTTGTTTTAGAGGCACTAATAAAAAAAGGAGTTCCAAGATTTGTTGCATATAGAGATGTGCAAAGAGTTGCATTTGAGGCAAATGACAAAGGAATGCAGTATATTGATGCAATAAAAAAAGACAAAGCTTTCACTGCAATTCTTACAGATAAAGAGATTGATTCTATTTTTTCACCAGAGAAACATCTTGGTGCATCGCCTACAATAATTACTAATGTAAAGAAATCAGTTCAAAGAACTATTAGTAAATTTATTTAGTTTTTAGCA
This sequence comes from Nitrosarchaeum sp., assembly GCA_018334095.1. Classification (GTDB taxonomy): domain Archaea; phylum Thermoproteota; class Nitrososphaeria; order Nitrososphaerales; family Nitrosopumilaceae; genus Nitrosarchaeum. The sequence goes on along the minus strand of JAGXTE010000062.1, from coordinate 5,854 downwards.
ATGCTTTGTGAATTTTAGAACCGTATTGTAATGCTTTTTTTCGTTTTGTGCAAGAAATTTCAGGTACTTTGATTTCACTTGCTAATTTTCTAATAATGTGTTTCCTATACAAGTCTTCAGAGTCATGAATTTTTTCAGAAATTGGAATGGTTTTTGCATACTCTATAAAATTTGCAGACAGTAATGGCTGAAGAATTTGTACTTTAAATTCAGATGCAATTAGATTTACAGCCTTCATCATTTTTAGCTCATTATCTAATTTTGTATTCATCACTTCCAATATTTTAGATTCTCCACCAGAAAATGCTTCTCTATATGCGTTATACCCACAAAATAATTCATCGATTCCATTTGCAGTTATTACGGAATCAAGATTCAAACTATTTGCAAGTTTAGAAACATAATAAAATGCAATACAGTTTTCATTCCATGAAAGATTTTCAGTCTTTATAATTTGATGAATTTTTGATGTAATATTTGCAAAAGTTTCAGGATCAATTTCCAAAATATGGTGAGGATACTTTAGAAATGAATTAACTTCCTTTGCAAATAAAATATCATGAGAGTCAGCAAATCCAATTGTCAACAAAGTAACATCATAATTCATCTCAAAGCAAATTTTTGAAATCAGTGTACTGTCAACACCGCCAGAAAATGCAATCCCAATTTTCTTTGTATTAACAGTTTCAGAAATAGAATTTTTAATATTTTCAAGCAGTTTTTTATTCATTTCATTCATTATCGCTCATAATTTAGATTGTATAGAAAGGTAATGAATCAATCTTTTAATTTAAGAATATTTCTAAAAAAATATGATGAGATTATCAGAAAATGACATTATTGAAGAACTAAAAAATCTACCAGGATGGAGTGTGGTTAACAAAAAACTACACAAAGAGTTTCAGTTTGAGAGCTTCAATCAAGCTTTTGGTTTTATGACCAGAGCCGCGATGGAGATTGAAAAAATGAATCATCATCCAGAGTGGTTTAATGTCTACAATAGAATAACTATAGAATTAACAACTCATGACGCTGGAGGCATTACAAAAAATGATGTCAGTCTAGCCAAAATTCTAAATTTATTACAATAGAGAAAATCAAAGAATTTCAGACTTGTTCATTACAGAATTTATATTATATCCAAAATCAAATTATTTCACATGGCTACAAGTCCCACAATTCTAGATTCAGATTTTAGATATATCGATAAAAAAGGAAATCTGCTAAAAACCAGAACAGAATTAACAGTAGCTCAGATGCTCACATTTCTAGATCAGGAATACCAATACAATCACAAAATTACACTAAAAAATGGTAAAGAAGTTACAATTGATTTTAAAACAGAAAAAGGCCTCATCGAAGTAATTGATAATGATGAAGATATAACAAAATACAAAAAGATCAAAGAAGATTTTCCAGAACAAAAAGTAATGGCAATAGGCCATGCAAAATATGTAGCACAAATTAAAGAGCTTCAAGACATTGTATTTTACGATAAGACACCACAAACAGGTTCAATATTTTTGGAAGATGCTTCATTTTCATTTGACTATGCACATATTCTTCCATTAGTAGAGAAGTGTTCAATTTTACATGGACATACATCTTCTGTCATGGTAGAGCTGGTGGGCCAAATGAAGGATAATCTTCTTGTTGATTTTGGTATTGCAAAAAAAATAATCAAAGAAGTTGTTGCAGAATTTGATCATAAATTTTTCATTAATAGAAAATATCTAAAAAGAGAAGATAATTCACATTATCAAATTCAATTTGAGGGTCCAAAAGGAATGTTTGACATTCAAGTTCCAATAAATACGGCATACCTATTGGAGGGGGAAGCTACTGTAGAAAATCTTTCAAGTGAGATAATCAAACTGCTTGCTCCTAAGTTACCTCATAATGTAGAAGCTGTTGGCGTTTACATTTATGAAGGATACAATAAAGGATCTCACATTATTTCAAATATTTCAAGATAATTAAGAAATGGAACCAAAAATTGCAGAAAAAGCTTGGAACCCAGAGTTAGAAAAGGAGATTCTCAAACAATGGATAAATGAGAAAATTTATGACTTCGTGCCAAAGGAAGATAATTTCACGATAGATACACCGCCGCCTTATCCATCAGGAAGACCTTGGCACATTGGTGCAGCTGCACATTATTCTCAGATTGATATGATTGCACGAACCGCAAGAATGGCTGGAAAAAACGTGTATTTTCCAATAGGTATTGATAGAAACGGCCTTCCTGTGGAGATTTACACAGAAAAAAAGCACAATATCAGAATGCGTGAAACTGAACGAGATGAATTTCTAAAATTATGCAGAGCTGCACTTGATGATTTAGAAGCTGAAATGATATTGATTATGAAAAGCTTGGGAATTAGTGGAGATTTTTCCAATTACTATAGGACGGATTCTGAAGAATATAGAACATTGACACAGTCTACATTTATTGATCTTTGGAAAAAAGGTCAAGTCTATCTTGCAAACAGACCAAATAATTATGATTGGGTGTCAGGTACAACGATTGCAGATGCCGAAATAATTTACGAGGACTTGCCAACTAAACTAGTCTACATGAAATTTAAAATTAAAGATACAGATAAAGAAATAATCATAGCAAGTACAAGACCAGAACTTCTATGTGCTTGTAAAACAGTAATTGTAAATCCTGAAGATGAAAGATATACAAATTTTATCGGTAAAAAGGTGATTGTACCAATTACTAATGCAGAAGTAGAACTAAGAACACATCATTCTGCCCATCAAGATTTTGGTTCAGGTGCAGTAATGGTTTGTAGTTACGGAGATCAAAACGATGTTGCATTATTTAGGGAATTAGAATTGGAAGAGATTGTTGCAATCGGATTAGATGGGAAGATGACAGAGGTTGCAGGAAATTATGCGGGATTAAAACCAAAACAAGCACGAACAAAAATTATCGAAGATTTAGAAAGTAATGGATTAGTTGAAAAAATTGAAGATATTATTCACAGAACTCCTGTATCTGAAAGAAGTAAAAATCCAATTGAAATTATCCCAATGGAGGAATATTATCTAAAACAAAAAGAATCAGTTGAAAAAATGAAAAAATTAGGACAAGAAATTACGTTTTATCCATCTATGCATAAACAGATTCTCATGAATTGGTTAGAATCCATCAATATTGATTGGCCAATTTCAAGGAGGCGATATTATGGTACTGAGATACCCATATGGTATTGCAAAAAATGTTCAGAACCACATGTTCCTGAGCCTGGAAAGTACTACAAACCATGGTTAGAAAAATGTCCTATTAATCAGTGCTCCAAGTGTGGAAATAGTGAATTTGTAGGGGAAGAAAGAACTTTTGATACATGGATGGATTCTAGTGTTTCACCGCTTTATGTTTGTAAATTTAATCGAGACCAAGATTTTTTTAATAAAGTTTATCCCGCATCACTTAGACCACAAGCAAAAGATATTGTTAGAACTTGGTTGTACTATACACTTCTAAGATGTGAACAGTTGACAGGAGAAAAACCATGGTCAGAAGCATGGATAATGGGATACGGTCTTGATGAAAAAGGTATGAAAATGAGCAAGAGTAAAGGAAATGCAATTGATCCTTTACCAGTAATTGAACAATTTGGAGCAGATACTTTTAGGTTTTGGAGTGCAAGTGAAATTAATCATGGATATGATTTTAGATGTAATGAACAAAAAATTGAATCTACAAAAAAATTTCTCAGTAAACTATGGAATGTATCAAGATTTTTGTCTAGCTTCCCAGTAATTAAATCTGGAATTCCAACAGAGACAGACAAATGGATATTATCTGAATTAGACAATCTAATCAAAGAATGTAAGAGGGGGTATGATGAATATAACTTTTTTATTCCGGCAATTGCAATAAGAGAATTTACATGGAATATTTTTGCAGCACATTACATTGAAATGGTCAAAGCAAGAGCATATGGAATTGGATTTACAGACGAAGAAAGAGATGGTGCAATCTACACATTACATAAAACACTGTCAACTATTTTGAAATTATTAGCACCAATTACACCATTCATAACAGAATATCTTTGGAAAACATTGTATTCATCAGATAGCATACATAAACAACATCAAGTAAAAACTGAATCAATACCAGAACAAAGTAAGATTACAAAAGAGATAACTGAATTTAACTCCAAAGTATGGAATGAGAAAAAGCTAAAAAATCTTTCATTAAAGGATTCAATCAAAATTACCATCCCAGAAAGTTTAGAGCCTTTTAGAAAGGACTTAAAATCAATGCATAATTTAGACGATAATTGAGCCTAATTATACATGCATTATTCCATTTGTTATCAAATATTGAAGTCCAGAAACAAACTCTGCATCTTCGATTAATCCATCTGCCCACCATCCGGCATTATTTTTTATCCAGTTTGGGATAGACTGCTGTGAAGATTGTCCTGATTGAGTTTGAGGAATTGTCATTATTTCTTCATTAATTAGATATTGAATACCTAAAACAAAATCAGCATCTTTGATTAATCCATCTGCCCACCATCCGGCATTATTTTTTATCCAGTTTGGAATTATAATTTCAGTATCGGAGACAAATGGGTTTAATGCATGTGTACCAATAATTTCAACAATTGAATCTCCATTAAAAAATGGAATCATTAAAGTTCTTGATGTTGAAGTAGATTTTGATTCAACATAGCTAGTTTCAAAACCATCTACTAAAACAAAAAACATGTCATCAGATGATTCAAATGTTGCATCTAAAATAACTCGAGGGATTGTAATTTCAATAGTCCCATCATCTTGAGTATTCATAGTAATGATTAATTCAAAAAAATCAGGATCTAAAAAAATTGATTCCATATTTCCATGTTCAATGTTATAAATTACATCAATTGATTCTACAGCAACAACTCCAGAATCTGCAAATGAGTTTGGAATTACTAATGGAATAAAAAAAATGATAAAAATAAGACTAAATGAAAATAAAGACGTGGCATTCATCATTTATCGCCAAATGACACTTCTTCTTCTAATGAAGTAGCAATATTATTTCCAGAGACAGTATTTTCAGAAGTTATTTTGGTTAGAGTGGCATTACCATCAAAAATCCATAAATTAGAAATTTTGCTTTGCGGACCAATTATTGAAACTTGGGATTGATCAATATTGTTAATTGGGATATCAGCATTTACAAAAAGCTTCATTGTAGCATGTAGTTCTTCAAGCACCCCATCCTCTAAAAAGGCCATAATTACAAGCGAATCTTTAGCGCCAGATTGTCCTGAAGATACAGTTCTAGCTTTTCCAAATCCACAATTATAATTAATTTCATCAACAACAATACTACATTCATTTAATTCTAATTTAAGATCAGATTTACTTTTATCATATAATGTAAATGTCATTTTGCCAGTCATAGTAGAAATTTGTGATGAATCAGATATTTTAGATGCGCCTACAGAATCAAATGTCAGATCAAATGTTTCGGTATAATCTTTGGTTGGAGTTTTTACTCCCATGTATTGACCATCGTTTATCTTATCAAGAATGTTTTTAATTCTAGAATCCAGTTTATCAGATTTTTCTGCAAGTCTTTGTTGAATTTCTTCAGATTTTTTAATAATTTGTTCTTCAGTCTGTTGAGATTTTAGAGAAATTTCATTACTAGATATGTTTGCCTTAATTTTATTTTGAGCCTTCTCTTTGATTTCTTTTAATTTTTCTTCATATTGTTGGAATTTTTTTAATTGTTTTGCTTCAAGATTTTCTCTATTTATTGCAAGTTCAGCTTTTTTCTGCTCTAATTCCTTTTGTCTTTCTTCAGCTTTTTCTTTCTGTTCAGCTTTTTTCT
>JAGXTE010000061.1 GCA_018334095.1 Nitrosarchaeum sp. | reverse complement strand
CAAATCTTGATGCATTGTTTACATTCTCACAAAATATCGGAAGCAGTTATTCAGGATCATGGCTTAACTCACAAACTTTGGTAATTACAATTAATGATGCAACTTCATCCAATCCACCAGCAATAGGAACTACAATATTTACAGTAAAAGAAGCAGGAAATCTAAAGAATGCGGCAGGAACATCACTTGCGTCTACTGCTGAATCTTCTGCATTAACAGGAAGTTTTGGAGATAAAGCAGGACCGTTTATCAAATCCGTAGTAGCAGATGATCCAGATAATCTAGATTCAGTGTATTCAGTTGGAGATACAATCACAATAAGATTTTCAGAGCCAACAAACAGACCAGATCCATCACCAGTTACAGAATTAACAAAAATTGATCTAGATGAGTTATTTGTGTTCTCTCAATATCTTGGAGATGGGTATTCAGGTAAATGGATGGATTCTACAAACATTCAGATTACAATTGATGATGCAACAACAGATGAGCCACCTCAAATAGGAGCAATTCGTGTTACAGTAAAAGAAGCAGGAAATCTAAAGAATGCGGCAGGAACATCACTTGCCTCTACTGCAGTATCGCCTCTATTAGCAGGAAGTTTCGGAAGATTTAGCGAATCAATTCCAGTAGCAAATGGAGGAACAGCATTTACAACATTGCCATCAGGTATATCGGCATCAGTGACATTACCTGCAAATGAGTCTAGAACATTTAGTATGGAACGACCTTCAAATGAGGAGATAAATCCAGATTCATTATCATCATCCATACTTGGAAATATTGTAAATATTACTCCTGATGGAAGTAACCCATGTTCATCAATTAATTTATGTACAATAGAATTCTTCTTTGATAAAATTGATGCAGATAATGAAGGTATCAATCCATTTGATGTAAAGGTTCACCATGACAAAAATGATGATGGCGATTTTGACGATGAGGGTGAGGTTGACAACAGCACCATAATTACTCAGATTAACGAGAACACATTCAAAGCAACAACAAGTATCGATAAATTTTCAAAATTTGCGGTTGGCGGTAGTAAAGCGTTAGCAATAGGAGGAATAGTATCAGGAAATGGACAATCCCAGTCAATATTTGCACCAAAGATGGGAGATACGTCACTTGTAAGGACATCAAATGCAGATGGTGGATTTGGAGGAATGTTACAACCCAATAATCTAAATACAATAAAGGATCAGATGATTTTTAATCCAAATGATGAATTGCTTCTAAGTATTCCAATAATAGAAGATCAGGGAGTTCAATATATCAAACATGTTGGACTGTATCTAAATAATGTTGGAACAGACCTTAGATCAAAAGATTACGATACATCAATAGTATACGAAAAATATGAACCAAAAGAAATTACCATAGTAGATCCACATGGGCTATTCAAATATGCAGATATCAAAATACTAGAAACTGGAAGAACTGAAGGAGTTATTCAGTTTAATCTTATATTTACAAAGGATATGAATACTAGTAACTTATACATTACAATTTGGGATATGGATAGAAATCCAACATTTAGAGAATTTAAAAATATTCTAAAGATTTCAGAACATCCAAAGGAAATAGAATTAAGTGATTCAGAATCAATAATAGAAATTGCACCAACTCAAGAACAAATTCCAAAATGGGTCAAAAATAATGCAGGTTGGTGGGCTGAAGGATTGATCGAGGATGAGGATTTTGTATTTGGAATGCAATATTTGATAAATAAGGAAATAATGACAATTCCACAAACCCAATCAGAACAATCCGTACAGCAAGAGATCCCAAACTGGATAAAAAACAATGCAGGTTGGTGGTCAAGAGGATTGATCGAGGATGAGGATTTTGTATTTGGAATGCAATATTTGATAAAAACAGGGATTTTGAAAGTATGATATCAAATTTAAAATAATTTTTCAACAACAGTTCAAAAACAATAAGCACAAATAATCTGAAAAAAGAATACTAACGTGTTAGGTAAAACAAGAATTATTTTATTTTTTATTTTTATGGGGTTATTTACAGTAGCATATCAGATTGGAGCAATAAGCACAGTAAATGAGGATGAAGCATTGCAGATTTTAGACGAATTCAAAAATACTATTGATGTTATTGATGGTTTTGGAATTTTTGTTAACAACGTTATGATTGCATTACCAATGTTTATTCCAGGAGTTGGAGTAGCATGGGGTTTATTTTCTGGATGGTCTACGGGATTTGCTTTTGCATCAATTTTAACTTCAATTCCAACATTATCTAACTTTCCACCTTTAGCTATTTTGTATTATTCACCGTTTGGGATTATGGAACTGATAGCATATTCTTTAGGAATTTCAAGGAGCTACATGATAGCATATGCAATTATAAAACATAGAACAATTAAACCGCAATTATTAATCACCGGAATTGAAATTGGAATTGTAATTATATTACTAGTAATTGCTGGATATATCGAATTTGCAATGATTGATAATGCAAAAGAAATGATTCCAAATATAGAAGATCTCTAGAATCATTACCACATACATCGATTAACTATTCATTGAGTAAAATTTTTGAAAAAATTGGCATTTGGTCTTAAAAGGGCAAAAATCAGGAGAATGAATAAGTCACAGATTATGTGAATTTAATAGTATTATTAAATAGGACAATTTTCAAGTCATTATTCCAATTATTTTAAAAAAGTGGTAAAGTATTAATTGGTTCTATGAATCTTGATTTTCGTGCAAAAAGCTACTATTGCAGAAAAATCAGATAAAATATTCACAGATGTCAGTGAGGTTGAAATTACTCGTGCGATTGCAAATGAGTGGCATTCTGTATTAATAGATAGAGCACAATCAGATGTGATAATTATCGGAGCTGGGCCCGCAGGATTAACCGCAAGTCGAGATCTTTCAAACATGGGTTTCAAAGTTTTAGTGGTTGAACAAAACAATTACCTTGGCGGCGGTTATTGGCTAGGTGGATACATGATGAATCCAGTAACAGTTAGAGAGCCTGCTCAAAAAATTTGGGATGAGTTAGGAGTTCCATACAAAAAAGTTTCAGAGGGATTATACTTGACACCTGGACCACATGCAGTATCAAAATTAATTGCTGCAGCATGTGATGCAGGAGTAAAATTCCTCAATCTTACAAAGTTTGATGATCTTGTTTTAAAGAATGGCAGAGTTTGTGGTATTGTTGTGAATTGGATGCCAGTATCAGCATTACCAAGAAACATCACCTGCGTAGATCCAATTGCACTTGAAGCAAAAATGATTATTGATGCATCAGGACATGATTCTGTTGCAGTAAAACGACTAGTCGACAGAGGACTGGTCGAATGGAAAGGAATGAATCCAATGTACGTAAACGAAGGAGAAGAACACGTAGTTAACAAAACTGGGGAAGTATATCCAGGATTAGTAGCTGCAGGAATGTCTGTGACTGAAACACATGGATTAGCAAGAATGGGTCCAACATATGGTTCAATGTTATTTTCAGGAAGAAGAGCTGCTGAGATTACAGCAGAAAAAATTAAAGAGTTAGAAAGATAAACTATTACAAGTTTATTGATTCATTGAAGATTTCAAAAATATTTTTGTATGATGAACCTGCAGTAACTCAAATTCAACTTGATAGATTATCTGTTTTTCTAAACAAAACTTTTTCAATTCCAGTTGAAACAAGAGACAGCATTCTAAAATTCTTTAAAAAAGATACAGCAGAGAAAATTGCATCTTGTAGAATTTTTAATCTTAGAAAACCATATGAAAGGCACAATCCAAATGCAGATGAAATTATTTTTGAAGAAGCAAATTTTGAAAATACATCAAAAACAGAAAACATTGTCATGTATGACGGATTTGAAATGCAAAAAATACTAACAGAATTAATTCCAGAGACAGAAAGAAAATCAGAGTCATTTCATATATTTTTCACAAACAAATTAACTTGCACCTATGACCATAATGATTACAGATATCACGGTAGAGCGTTAATTGGTGCAAACCCTTCAATAATTTCAACCACGGGAATAATTGAAGCTCCTGCAAAACCAAGAGAGTATTATTTAGAATTAATGTCAAATTATGCTCAAGGAATAAACGTAGAATCAATAAAACAAAAATACAAAGGAACGTATTTGGAATACAATGATGTTCGCTTATCTCAAATAATAGAAGGGTATCTTTTACAGACCATATTTTATTTTGAAACAGGAGATGCATTTTGCGATAAAAAAGAATGTAGACTTTTTAATGCACATTGGCAGAAAGATTTAATGTATTCACAGTTAGAAAATGGAAAATTATGTGAAAAACATTTACTAGTATTAAATAAACTAATTGAACACAATAACAAATAATTAAAAATTAAGTTAAAAATAAGACATTAATAGAAATTACCTATTTTTTCCAAATGCACCTTGATGATCAGTTAAACAACAGGTGCACTGCTTAGAATAACATTCAGTTATAGATTCATGACCACATAAACCACAATGACAGAAAGAATCATCAACCATAAACAAATAACAGCCATAATCAGTTAAGAACATCCTATTGATTTTCAGAGATGAGAACAGCAGATTGCTTTTTAATAATGGAAGAACATGAAATTGAGAAATGAACAGAATTAGGTTACTCGGAGATTATGATGAGAGAAGATCTAGAGAAACTTTGAATTTACTACTACGTGATAGGAAAAATGAGTTTCAAGAACTAGCTACAGTGCTAGCAATTCCAAAATCTACGGAAGATTGGGAAGTAATTATTTTAAAGTTCTGCTTAGACTTTGAAGAATGTTTTAAGATTTGGACAGATGAGAAAGAGCCAGATTCAATAAAAAACACCAAATGCATGACAATCATGAGAGAAATTGCAAAAGGTAAAAAAAACATATCAGAGGTCTTTCATATAGAAAATATAGCATATACAATTTGCAAAGAATTTCATGAAACATACAAGATAACAAAATAGATGTAATTTTTGTAGAAACGTTGTTAGATCATAACAATGTGTAATTGGGGTTACAATTAACAACTTAAATTAATGAAATTTGAAGGGGGTTATATGATGGCAGCAGACTCTAGTGCAACAATTCAAGAAAACAAAGGAGAGCCACCTAAAATGCCCGATAAAAAGAAAACAAAATTTGACATAATAATTATTGGAGCTGGGCCTTCAGGGTATACAGCTGGGATTTACAGTTCAAGAGCAGGATATGATACACTAATCTTATCTGGAATATTACCTGGCGGTCAACTTGTAAACACCACTGAAGTTGAAAATTATCCAGGATTTGAAAAAGGGATTATGGGACCAGATTTAATGATTGAAATGAGAAAACAAACACAGAGAATGGGAACAACGATTATCGATGATGAAGTAGTTGATGTAGATTTTAGACATAAACCATTCAAGGTTCTAACAGCATCTGAAGAATACGAAGGCAGAGCAGTGATTATTGCAACGGGGGCAAATCCTAGAAAGATAGGATTGGATGGTGAACAAACATTTGCAGGAAAAGGAGTTTCATATTGTGCCACATGTGATGGGCCATTTTTTAGAAATCAGGAGTTGATAGTAGTTGGAGGGGGGGATTCAGCAATTGAAGAAGCTACATTTCTCACTAAATTTGCTACAACGGTACATCTGGTTCACAGACGAGAGGAATTAAGAGCAAGTAAAATAATGCAAGAAAGAGCATTCAACAATAACAAAATAAAATTTCATTGGAATCAAGAGGTCATAGATATTAAAGGAGATCAAAAAATGCGTCAAGCAGTATTGAAAAATATCAAAACGGATGAAGAAAAAACACTGAATGTTGGAGGCCTTTTTGTTGCAATTGGACATGAACCAAATACCAAACTTTTCAAAAAACAAATTGAACTAGATAATGAAGGATATATCATTTTGAAAAATAAAACGCATACAAATATCGAAGGAGTTTTTGCAGCCGGAGATGTACATGATCGAAATTACAGACAAGCAATTACTGCGGCAGGATATGGGTGTATGGCTGCAATTGATGTAGACAAGTATCTTACAGAAGAATCGTAAAAAGGAAATCATAAAATACATATCTTTGATTTTTATGGGAGTCAAAAAGTAATTTATTAATTCAAATGGATATTTTAGGATTAATTCAAGCAAATATACTAACTCCAGTGATATTATTTTTCATTTTAGGAATTGTTGCAGCAAGGATAAAATCAGATTTGAAGATGCCTGATGCAATTTCAGAATTTTTGCCAATCTATCTTCTTGCAGCAATCGGTCTTCATGGAGGACTGGAGATGAGAAATACGGGATTTTCAGATATGTTAATTCCAATGTTAATAGCTATAGGACTTTCTTTGGTATTCACATTAAACCATTATCAAATATTAAGAAGACTTGGAAAATTCAATATTTTTGATTCGTACGCTCTTGCATCAACATATGGAGCAGTAGGAGCTGTGACGTTTTCAGTCGGACTATCATTTTTGAAAAATCAAGGAGTAGAATCAGAAGGATATCTTGCAGCAATTTTAGCAGTATTGGAACCGGTAAGCTTTATCCTAGCAATATTTCTTACAAACATGGCAGTTTCAAAACAAATTCAATCAAAAAAACAATCACTACCAGAGGGTACTTTAGATAATAATGAAAAAGAGATAGTAGAACAAAATAAAACCAATCTTTCTAAGGTATTACACGAATCAATAACCGGAAAGGCAATTGTAATTTTACTTGGAGGAATAGCAATAGGATATCTTATTGGGGATAAAGGATTTGATTCTATTAGCATAGTCTTTGATGAATTGTTTACAGGAGCTATTGCAATATTTTTGTTAGAGATGGGAATAATAGCAGGTCAAAGATTAGACGATATTAAAAAAGTTGGAGTGTTTTTAGTAACATTTTCAATATTACTTCCTACATTTAATGGAATTATAGGAGTACTTGTAGCGACTGCATTGGGATTGAGTTTAGGTGGAGCAGTGATGTTCGGGTTACTAATGGCAAGTGCATCATTTATTGCAGCACCTGCAGTTTTAAGACATGCCATACCTCAAGCAAAACCAAGCTTGTACATAACATCTGCACTTGGAATAACTTTTCCATATAACATCATAATTTTATTACCAATAATGTTCACAATATCTTCAATGCTGCATAATTTAGAAACACCGATAAACTTATTCAACTATTTAGAGATTAATTTATTATGAAATTATTTGATGTTAAACTACTAACTGTAACATGTGAGATACTTGCTCAAAAAAATATTTTAGAAATACTAAACAAACATGGCATTACAGGATATACTTTGTATGAGGTTGATGGTAATGGGTCTAAAGGAGTTAGAGGACAGGGATTTAAAAATGAAAAAAATGTGAAAATAGAAATTATTTCCACAGAAGCAAGACTAAAAGATATAGTTGAAGAAATTACACGTTCCCTATTTTCAAATTTTGCAATTATAGTATATCTTTCAGATGTTCAAGTACTAAGATCAGAAAAATTTATCTAAAATTTAATGAGAAATTTTATTTGGTCAATGTTATTTTAGGTATAACAATGCACATGCGTAGATCATGTATTTAATGAACTAAGAATTACTAAATAACAAACATGGATGATTGAATATTAAATGAAAAATGCACAATGCAAAAAGTGTTTAAGTAAATTTAATGAAAAAGATATTTACACTATTCAACAATTTCAATATAGAAAAAACCCACCATATGCATGGACAGTTGAATTTTTCAGAAATTTAGAAGTTGATGAATGGGATTCATTTTGTGAAAAATGCATAATGATCTATTCAAAAAAGTCATTTGAGGCCTGGGAAAATGATTCCAGAAATTAAATTTCAAACTCTTTATTGAAGAAAAACATTGAGATGTTATGACTGAAGATCTTGAAAAAATAAAAAAAACGGCCAAAGAATATAGCAATAGTTTAGCAAATCTTGGAAAAGAATTAGCAAAAATTCAATTCAATTACAAAGTAATTGAAAACGCTACCGAACAATATTGGCAAAAACGTGTCAGTGAATTTAAAAAATATAGTGAAAAGGGAACAGAGTATTATACTCAGGCTCACGCATTAATGAATTTAGTAGACAGGGAGCAATCAGGATTATTTTTACTTAATATTAGTAAATTTCGGCAAATAGGATTAAAATTAATTGCAAATATGGAAGAAATAAAACAAAATCCATCAAGTATTAAATCAAATGATAAGCAACAGAGTAAATGGAGTAAAGAACTAAGAGAAAAATTAATAGAAACAAGTAACGCATGTCTTCATCATGAAATGGATATGAATAAATTTTTTAGAGAATTTTATGAAAGACATTTAAAAAATATTTTAGAAGAATATGAAGCTAAAAAATAGTTAATGATCAGTATGCCAATTCTGACATATGTTTTGCTTCTTTAAGTGCATCATTAAATTCAGTTTCGGTCATTACGTTTTGTGTAGAATAAACACTTTTGAATTTTCGTCCATCATCTGCAAATATTCCAACTACACAAGCCTCTCCATCAATATGATATTTTTTCATACAGGCATAAACAGCTGCAGAGGAAGGACTGATTAATAATTTATCCTTCCTAAGCACATCCTTTACAACTGAAAAAGCTTCGTCATTATCAACAGATACCCAATCGTCAACTATGTTTTCGCGTTTTAAAAATAAATCAGGTTTTGCGGACTCTTCAAAATTCCTCCATCCTTGAATAAGATGATTTTGTTGTGGTTGACAACCAATTATTTTGATATTTGGATTTTTTTCTTTAAGGTATGCACCAATTCCGGTGATTGTTCCACCAGTTCCAACCCCAGTAAAGAAATGAGTGACTTTTCCATCTGTTTGTTTCCAAATTTCAGGGCCTGTACCAACATAATGACCCATAAAATTGGCCTCATTTGCATATTGATTTGGGGAATAATAGGTGTCAGGTCTGGATGATGCTATGGATGTTGCCAATGCAATACTTTGATCAGTTCCAGCTCCCACTTTAGGACAAAGATCATCACTAGTTTCGAAAACTTTAGCGCCCAACTTACGAATTATATCTTTAGTTTCGTTACTAGCTTTTTCAGGGATTACAATTTCAACTTTGTAACCAAGTAAATTTGCAATACCAGTTAATGCTATCCCAGTGTTTCCAGATGTTGGTTCAATTATGATACTTTTTCCTTTTGTCAATTTGCCTTTCTCTTCACCGTCTTTAATCATCCAATATGCAGCTCTATCTTTAACAGAACCAAACGGATTATGTCCTTCAAGTTTTGCAAAATAATTAATTTTTGGATTTGAAAGAGAATCTAATTTTACAAGTGGGGTGTTGCCTACACGATTTAAAATATCAGAACTAGTAACAGATGCCATGATTTTAATTTATTTTACCTTTTTAATTTGAAATGTTATAGTATTACCATCTTTTTTCAAGTCTAATAATTCATGACCATTTCTCGTAACCCATCGAGATATGTCTTCTTCGGCTGCAGGATCATCTGCAGATACAGTCAACACTTGTCCTACTTGCATTCGTTCAATCTCAATTTTAGTCCTAAATACAGGTTCTGGGCAAAATAATCCAGTTGCATCTAATTTTTTTTCAGTGGATTCAGACATAATGTTATCTAATCCATTATGCATGTTTTGTCATATTAAAATCATACGAGTTTTAATATCATATTGTCAACTATAGCGCCATTTTAAACATAGTTGCAAGATTTCGATCTTTCATAAATCCAGGATCATGATTTTGAAAATTAATTTTTTGAGAAATTCTCTTCATCAAGAATAATGCAATTTTATAAAATAAAGCCCATACGTGACTATTTTGATTTACATCGTATATTTTTAGCAGAAAAGTCAAAAGCCATTTTGCGTGTGGATAGTGCTCAGAGATATAATCAATCAAGTAATCTTTTGAATTATGAATTTTATATTTTAGATGATCAAGGGTTTCATTTTGTAATGCATAACCAGTTTGCAAAATTGCAATGTTACCATGTTTCATTGAATGGAGTATACTGTCAAGATTGTTTTCAGAATCTATCAAATTTACACAACGACCCAATGTTGAAATAACATGAGAGTCACTACCAGATACTTGAATCATTTTATTATCCATTGCAAATTGTGTGGCTCTAGCATTTGAAAGAATATCAATATTATTACTATTGAAAACCTCAACCATATCACATTTTTTAGCATCATCACGGAGAGCATCAAGTAAACTAAATGGATGTGGTGCAGATGAAACACCACATTGGCTTTTTACTTGATCAATAATTTCATCTAAAGTCATTCCAGGTTTAATAGCATCATGAATCCCATATGCCAGAACATGAGCTCCAGTATCAGTTGTAATCTCTTCTGCAGGATAAACTTCAATATTTTGAAATTTTGAATGATTTTTTTTATATTGTAATAACTGGTGGTACCCATCCAAAGTATTGTGATTTGTAACAAAGATTGCACCTAATCCTAAATGAAAAGAACGTTCAAGTTGATCTCTTATCGATATATCGCAATCATAAGGTGCTTCTTTATCCCCCACATGAAAATTTGAGAATGAATTGTGACAATGTAATTCAGTTTTAATAATCAATTAAATGTAAAATTATCTCCTTTGATTATAATCCTATTGCAAATATCTGCTCATCTAAATAGATCTTCTTTTTCTGGACGAATGAGATATTTTATGGATGAAGATTCATTTTTAAAATCATAACCACGTATGATTACAGCAGGGCAATTGGTTGTTTTTTTCATAACTAATTCAGCCGCACTACATAATTCATCAGCAATTGCAATTGCTGTTACACGTAATGTTTTGTCAAAAGAGTCTTTAGTTCCAGCATAATCAAGAATTGGATTCATACCAGAAATTCCTATGGCACAGTTAGTTTGCCCCATTCTAAATGGACGACCAAATGTGTCAGAGATAATAACAGAAATAGTTTTGTTGGTTTTTTTTAATATTTCATTACGAATAGAATCGGCAGAAAGATCTGAGTTAAGCGGAAGTAGAGTCGCATATCCATTTGGAACATTACTTTCATCTACACCAGCGTTTGCACAGATAAATCCATTATTTGTTTCAACGATGATTATTCCACGATCCATTCGTATAATTTGTTTTGATTCATTTAGAATTAATTGTATAATCTTTGGATCTTTTTCGTATTCAGAGCTAATACCTTCAGCTAATAATGAAGGAACCACTGATGAGAGTTCAACTATACGGCCCTCTTGTTTAGAGATTATTTTTTGTGCAATAACTAAAACATCGCCATCATGTATTTCCTGTGAATTTATAATTAATTCGGATAAATCGTCATCAGGTTTGATTTCGTTTTCTATGTGTATAGGTATGATTTGCAATTACATTAGTTGTAAAAATACAGTAAGATATTGTTTATGCAGGAGTTTGAGTTTCAAGTGTTAAATGATAATGCTTATTTATAATATCAAGTATTTTTGAAAGATCTTTTTCTTCTAATGTAGTAGTTGCCAAATCCTTTACAACATCCTGAGCTCTATATGCAATTCCTAGACCAGATATATCAAACAACTTGACATCGTTTGCACCATCTACAACACATATGATATCTTCTTTCTTTTCATTCCATTCTGCAATTTTTATTTTTGCTGATTTTGATTTATCAGAATCCACATGTAATACAAGCCCATCTAATTTACCATCTTTGAATACTAATTCATTGGAGTAGACATAGTCCAGATCTAATTCTTTTTTTAATCTGTCAGTCATTATTGTAAATCCACCAGAAACAGCTAATAGTTTCCAGCCTGCTGCTTTTAGAACTCTACATGCCTCTTTCGCACCAGTCATTATTGGTAATGCATCTGCAATTTCTTTACACGTCTCATAATCTAGTCCCTTCAATGCTTCAACTCTTGTTCTAAGACCATCTTCCCAATTGATTACACCTTGTATGCCTTTTTTTGTGATTTCCCAAATTTCATCTTCTTTATGGAGTTTTTCTGCAAGGATTGGAAGATATTCTGCGTCATATAGAACCCCTTCAACATCAAAAATTGCCAGCAATTGTTTTCTAATTTGCAAAAAAATTACTAATTATATTAAAGTTGAGTGTAAATTCACACTCAATATACCTAGTACACATTAAATGATCGCATTAAACAAAATAATTTTAGTCTCAGAATTTACGTAGGTCTAATGCAAGTTTTAGTCGTTTTTCTTCAATTGTTTTATTTTTAGATTCCAAAGATTTTGAAGCCACCAATGTTTTTGAGGCAGGTTTTTCTTTATCATAAGAAATCTTATGTTTATCTTTCACATTAGATAATAATTTTCAGCAAACATAAGGAGCCGTATGTGTGTTGAATTACATACAATATTTACGCTAACCTGAAATTCTACGATATGTTATATTGAATATATTAAAAATCATGATAATGCTTGTTTTTATAAAAATTTGATATTTGTTAGAGGTATTTAATATCAAAACGGTTTATTATATTAAAGCATAATTTTTTCTAGTATCAAAAACGCTAGTAATAAATCAAGGTTGATGATAGAATATCTCATGGAAGAGTTAGAACACAAATACGAAGTAACAATCGACATGACAGAAGATAAACAAAAACTTCCAGAAGATGTCAAAAACGAGCTAAAAGAATCAGGCATGATGGATGACAAAGGAAAATTAAAACTAAAAGGAGTCAGCCCAAAAATGCTTAAAAAAATGAAGCAGGAATTTGTAAAGTGTCCGGTATTAAAAGAAGATATTCAATTTATCCAGTGTTTTGTTTGTCCAAATTTTCAAAGCAGAGTAATGGGCAAAGTCCTCTGTAAAGGCGACCCATTAAAATAAAAGAGATCCAATTAAAACAGGTATAATCATCACGAAAGGCTCATTAGTAAAATTATTTCTTTGAATTCTAGTTTGAGTAAAGAAGATATCGGAATTACAGTTTCAAAAGAGGCAGATTTCAGTGAGTGGTACACACAAGTCGTACTCAAAGCTAAGTTAGCAGATTATGCACCAGTTAAAGGACTAATAGTATTAAGACCAGAGGGATACTCTATTTGGGAATCATTAAGGAATACATTTGATGAAAAATTCTTTAAAAACGGAATAAGAAACGGTTTTCTTCCAATTTTAATTCCAGAATCGCTTTTGGGAAAAGAACAAAAACATTTTGCAGGTTTTAATCCAGAAGTATTTTGGGTTACACATTCAGGAGAAAATGAAATAGGAGATAGATTAGCGCTTAGACCGACTTCAGAAACTTTAGCATATACAATGTATGCAAAATGGATTCAAAGTTGGAGGGATTTACCTCTCAAGATTAATTTTTGGAATACGGCATTAAGAGCAGAGATAAAAGCTACAAAGCCATTTCTTAGGACTTCAGAATTTTTATGGCAAGAAGGACATACTGTACATGCAATTAAGGAAGAAGCTGAAAAAGAAGTTATGGAGATTCTTGAAATTTACAAAAATACGGTTCAAGACGAATTAGCGATTCCTGTAGTTACAGGCAAGAAAAGTGAAAAAGAAAAATTTGTAGGAGCGGTATATACTACCACTATGGAATCAATAATGCCAGATGGAAAAGCACTTCAGATGGGAACATCGCATTTTCTAGGACAGAACTTTTCAATACCATTTGAAGTAAAATTTTCAGATAAAGACAATGTTGAACAATTTGCATGGCAAACATCATGGGGAGTATCATGGAGATTGATTGGAGCAATGATCATGGTACATGGTGACGATAAAGGTCTCGTACTTCCACCAAAAGTAGCACCAATTCAAGTCGTAATTGTTCCAATTTACAAATCGGATGATGCAAAAAATATCATATTTCCAAAATTAAATGAAATTCGCCAACAACTAGAATCTAAAAAAATTCGGGTTCATGTAGATGATAGAAACGAACTAACTCCAGGTTACAAATTCAATGATTGGGAGCTAAAAGGGATCCCATTAAGAATAGAGATTGGTCCAAAAGACATTGAAAAACAACAAATTGTTTTAGCAAAAAGATACAATCGAGAAAAAATAAACATAGGATTTAATGAAATTGAAAAAATACCCACAATATTAGACGAAATACAAAAAGACATGTTAGAAATTGCAAAAGTGAAATCTAAAGAGAATACGATAAATATTTCAGAATATTCAGAACTCAAATCAAAAATAGGAAAAGGTGGATTTTTCATTGCATATTGGTGTGGTAAAACTGAATGTGAAGAAAAAATCAAAGAGGAAACTGGAGCAGATATAAGAGTAATTCCATTTGGCAGTGAAAATACCAAGGAAAAATGCATTTATTGTAATGAACAAAGCAAAGAAACACCGATTTTTGCAAGAGGATATTAAAAAATGAAAACTGCCACAAATGTGGAAGAAAATAAATCACTTTTAGAACAATTCAAAGAAACAAGAAACAGAACTTTGGAATTAGTAAAAACTCTTGAAAAAGATGATTTTATAGTACAAACGGCATTTTTTACTAGCCCGGTAAAATGGCATGTTGGTCATGTAAGTTGGATCTATGAAGCAATTATGAGTAAAATAAACAACAAATATGAGTTCTACTCTAAAGAATTTTCAGAGTATCTAAACTCTTACTATCAACAATTTGGAGTTCCTCATGACAAGGGTAAAAGAGGAATCATATCAAGACCAACAACTGAACAAATTTTTCAATATTTCAATACAATTAGCCAAAGAGTAAATCATCTCATAGAATCAGATTTGCTAAATGATAATGCAATAAAATTAATCATAACAGGACTACATCATGAATGTCAACATCAAGAATTACTAGTGTATGACTTACAACATTTGTTGGCAGATCAATACAGACCAATCAAAAAAAATGAAATGCCAAAATCAAAAAGTGTTGAACAAAAATCAGTTCAAATCAAAGGCGACATATACACAATGGGGTATAATGGTAATGAATATTGTTACGATATTGAACTACCAGAACACAAAGTGTATCTAGAAAATTATTCAATTGATGTATTTCCGATTACCAATGAACAATATCTAAAATTTATTGAGGATGGAGGATATGATACCTACAAACATTGGCTATCTGACGGATGGGAGAAAGTAAAAGAAAACGATTGGAAATCACCGATGTATTGGGAAAAAATTGATGGTCAATGGAAAGTAAGAGATTTTCTAGGAACTCGAAAATTAAATCCAAAAGAGCCAGTATGTCATGTTAGCTATTATGAAGCAGATGCATATTGCAAATGGGCAGGGAAGAGACTACCAACAGAAGCAGAATGGGAAAAAGCTGCTTGTTGGAATGAAGAAAAACAACAAAAAACAATATTTCCTTGGGGAAATGAGCCTCCAACAGAACAAAATGCCAATCTGTTAGAATCACATTATTGGGGATGTACAGAAATTGGCTCATATCCTAATGGGATAAGTTCATCAGGGTGTCATCAAATGATAGGCGATGTCTGGGAATGGACAGCATCAGAGTTTACAGGATATCCGGGATTCAAATCAGGATTTGATGAATATAATGACAAGTGGTTTACAAATCAAAAAGTGTTACGTGGTGGCTCATTTGGAACACCAAAGATGTCCATTCGTGGAAGTTATCGAAATTTTTTCAGATTGGATGAAAGATGGTTATTTTCCGGATTTAGATGTGTAGAAAATACATAAAGTTAAGATCTTTTTGATGCCAAAGTCAATGCAAAGTAATTATTTTCATCTAACCAAATATGCTTAATGGTAAACCCAGCCTGAGCCATTAATTCTCTAATTTGAGATAATTTGTATTTGTGTGAATGCTCAGTATGAATTAATTCATCTTTCTTTAATGTTAATGAAAGATTTGCTTTTGGAATGACAACAGATTGCGCCACTAAAGATTTAAGATACATTTCAATTCTTTGTTCATCTTCATTGTATTTTGCATAATGAATAAAATTATTTAGATTAAAATCAGCGTCTAGTTCATCATTTATTCTAGATAGGATATTAAGATTAAACAATGCAGTTATTCCTTTAGAATCATCATATGCATTTTCTAAAGTTTTTTTATTTTTTACCAAATCCAAGCCAATTAAAAATAAATCATCATCTTTCATGGTAGAATTAATTTTTTTCAGAAATATTTTTCCATCTTTGGGAATAAAATTTCCAAAACTAGAACCTAAGAAAATAATTAGATTCTTTTTATTATCGTAATTTTTTAAAAATTCAAGACCACCTTCATATGTATCAATAATTCCAGTTATGTGCAAATTCTCATACTCTTTTTGAAGTAAAGATGAACTTTCAGTCAATATTTCAGAAATATCAATTGGAAAATATTCAATTTTTTCTTGAAATTCATTTAAAATGTCTAAAATTAGCCGGGTTTTAACCGAGGAACCACTACCAAGTTCAACTAATCTAAAGGAATCATCAACAAATTGAGCCAGATCTTCTTTTAGATTTTTGAGTATATTGATTTCTGTTCTAGTTGGATAGTATTCGGATAAATCACATATTTTTTCAAATAACTCAGAGCCTTTTTTATCATAAAAAAATTTAGGATTGATAAATTTAGAATTTTGAGTGAGGCTAAAAGAAATCTCATCTGCAAAACTCTTTTCAATTTTAGCAGAATTAGGTTTAAAATACTGCAATTTAGAATCAACTGTATATTTTTTATAATTTAGACTGTTTTGAATTGTTTTACTCAAGTAATAAAACGGACTTTTTTTAACATAAATGCCTTATGAAAGTTTATCAGGCATGAATAATATTTCTTGATATACCTCTTAATCCAATTCTAAACATTGGATGAAATTCTAAGAATAGAAAATTTGAGGAAGTTTTTTATTAAAAAAAATATCTTTAGAACAAAAACAGTTACAATAAAAGCAGTTGATGATATATCATTTAGTCTAAAAAAAGGAGAAGTCTTTGTTCTAGCAGGTGAATCGGGATCTGGTAAATCTACAATAGCAAAATTAATTCTTAAATCAATTCAATCAGACTCTGGAAAAATAATTTTTGAAAACAAAGAAATTGGTAACGATAAAAAAAGTTTAGAGAAAATTAGAATGAATTGTCAAATGATCCAACAAGATCCGTATGATTCAATCAATCCACGAATGAATATTGCAGATATTGTTTCAGAACCCTTGGAAATACATAAGATTGGAGATAAAGAAGATAGGAAAAAAAGAGTTGTCGAGGTATTACGTGAAGTAAAACTAGAGTCTACTGAAGATATTTTAAAAAAATATCCACATATGTTATCAGGAGGTCAGAGACAAAGAGTAGTACTTGCAAGGGCATTAGCGTTAAGACCAAAAATAATCATTGCAGATGAGCCTGTCTCTATGTTAGATGTGTCAATTAGAGCAGAGATGCTTGAATTAATGCATGAATTACAAAAAAAATATCAAATTTCATTTGTTTACATTACACATGATTTAGCTACTGCCAGGCATTTTGGTCAGAGAATAGGAATTTTGTATCTTGGGAAAATAGTAGAGATGGGGGCAATTGATGAAATATTGTTAAAACCAAAACATCCATACACTCAAGCTCTAATCGATGCAATTTCTGAACCAGATCCGGAAAATCTCAATAAAGAAAAAAAAATAAGAATTAATGATCCACTAGATATTGATGTTTATTCAGGTTGTAGATTTAGAGCAAGATGCCCATATGCCATTGAGAAATGCAAAACCGAACCAATTTTAGAAAATATAGAAAAAGATCATTCTGTTGCTTGTTATGTTAGTCTAGATTAGGATGTTTTAACTGAAGGCATACGTTTGTCTTTGTATGTAACAACATAGGATACGCCATTTTTTGGATAAACGCCATAGATTAATTTGGCTTTTTGTACAACAGAGTCTTTGAGAGAAACCATAATGAATTGGCTCTCTTGTGAACGTTCTTCTAAAATTTTTGCAAGTCTTTCAGAGTTTGGTGCATCAAGATGTGCATCCACTTCATCAAATAGATAAAATGGAGACGGTTTTAATTTTTGAAGTGCCAAGACAAAGACAATTGCCGCAAGAGTTTTTTCACCACCGCTAATTGATGTTGATTCTCTTTTTGGTTTATTTGGAAATTGAATCATGTAAGATATACCAGAATTGAAAATATCATCTTCATTTTGTAATTCAAGCCAAGCGTTACCACCAGTCATTTTACTGAAGATAAGACGTATTTCTTTGTCAACTTTGTCAAATGCATCTAAGAAGGTTTGTCGTTTATCTTTTTCAATATCTTCAATAAATTTAACAATAGAATTTCGTTCTTCTTCCAATGAATTTTTACGTACAGACATAGAGCGATAGCCATAAGATACTTCAAGATAAGTTTCAGGAGCTTTTGCATTAAGAGCATTAAGAGAGTTAAACTCAGTAGTTAAGCCATGAACTATAGGTTCAACATCAAATGTCTCCATGTTTTTATCAAATCCAAATGACGATAAAATTGCATTAAGTTTTGTTGCGTTTTCATTTAACTCATGTAAATCACGAGTAAGAGAATCAGATTGTCTTTCAAGTGAGTTAATTTCTTTAGTAAGTTCTTTGTCTTTTTCTGAAAGAATTTTTAATTTATCATCATATTCTTTAAGATGACCAATGGAAGAACCAGAAGTAGAAATTAGTTCTTGTTCTTTTTCTCTAAGTGCTACAAGTATGCTTGTCTTAGATTCCTTTCTTATTTCTAATTCTTTAATTTTATTTTCTAATTCTTCATGTTGTGAATTTAACGAAGATATTTCATCATTAAGACTTTTTATTCTAGATTGTTTTCTATTTTCTTCATTTAGTAATGTTGTCAACTGTGAATCTTTATCACGATATTCATTCATAATAGTCGTGTAAAGTTTTTCAAGATTGGATTTCTTTTCATTAACTTTAGATAGTTCATTTGCAATACGTGTTTGTTCTCCACTTGCATAATTCTCTTCAACAATTGTAATTCTTGAATTAAGTGACTCGATATGAGATTCGTTTGAAGATATATCTACAAGCAGAGTAGCATGTCTTTTATTTAATTCAGAAATTCTTTCAGTTAATTGCTGCTTCATATTAATTGCAGATGAAATTCTTGATTTCAAATGGGAATAATTTTCATCAGTAGATGCAAGACCTTGTTCTGAAAGAGATAATCTCTTTGAATATCCTTGGACAGAATCTTCTAATTTCTTTAGAGAGTGTTTCTTCTTTAAAACATATTTTTTAAGAAGACTGATTGATTCTAACAATCCATCAATATCAGTACTCATGGAGATGATTTTGGTTAATTTTGAAATTTTTGAATTAATATCAATGATTACTGCGCCACCTTTAGCCTCAAAATACTCACCAGTCATAGTCACGGCTTTATGACCCATTTTGGAGATCCGATACGCAGAGTCCCTAGAATCAACTAGAACCACATTTCCAAAAAGAAATGTTTTGAGAGCAGAGTATGATGGATCACATTTCACATAATCAGAAAGTACTCCAACGACGCCAGAATCTTTTGGTAAATCTAATTTGAATTTTGGAATTGCGTCAAGAGGTATTATTTTTAATTTTGGTAAATTTTTAGAACGTGCAACCTCAGCAATTCCAAGTAATGTTGCAAAATCAGGTACAACAATTGCCTTAATCCAATCAGAGCTTACAGCAAGTACAGCACGCTCATATTGCTTATCCCAAGAAATCATTTCATAAACTAATCCTTCAATACCAAGCTTATCAGCATCTTCTTTTAGTTTAGCAACAGTATAATCTTCATGCATTATTCCTTTAACAGTTTTAATTTTTGATTCATATTGAGCAGCAGCCTTGCTTGACTTTTCTAAAATTAAATCAAGCTCTTCCAAATCATTTACAGTTTTTAATTTTTTTGAATTTAATCTTGCTATTCGTGATTGTAATTCAGAAATAGATGCATTATGATTATCAATTATAGTTTCTAATCTTAATTTTAGGGCAGATAGTTTTATCACATCTTGTTCCAATTCAACCAATCGTGTAGAATTAGATTTAATTTTAATTTGAGATTCTTCTTTTTCATTTTCTGCTTTGGATAGTTTAAGCTTTGCATCATTGAGTTGATCAGAAAGTAATTTTATTTTGTTATCAATTTCAGATTTTTTAGATGCTGCAACAGATTGCTCTGTTAAAATTATATTTCTTTCAGAATCAATTACTTCAAGATCATCATTGATTTTATTCTTTTTGATGTTAATTTCATTTATTGATTCTTGACATTTTAAAATCTGAGATTTAATTTCTTGTCCGGTTTGATTAATTGCTTCAATTTCATTTTGAATTTCAGGAATTCTTATTTCAATTTGTTGTAGTCGTTTGTTTGATGCAACAATTGCACTGTTATCTATTTCGTATTGTTCCATTGCAGTACTGAGTTCAGAATCAATTGCAGCCTTAGCTTGACTGTAATCATTTGCAGTGGTCATTAATTTTGATTTTTCAGTATCTAAAGCATTAATTTCATTTCTAATCTGAATTCTCTCATCATCAAATGTCTTAATTTCTGTGGTAATTTTGTTAAAAGTGTCTTCTTTTGAGGTTTTTTGACCTATTATTAGGCGTAGTTTATTCGAGGCAGCAATAGCTTTGTAACGATTCAGTTCTCTTTCAAGAATATCATGACGTAGTTTTTGATTTCTTTCTTCCTCAAGCTCATCAATTCTTTTTTTAATTTCACCCATCTTTGCCAGTGCAATCTCTAAACGTCTATCAGCATCATCAAGTTGTTTTATGGCTTCAGTTTTTTTCTCATCAAAGTAAGACAACCCAATTAAATCTTCAATTGTTTTTCGTTTTTCTTCAGATGTGAATTCAGAAATCCTAGTAACAGTTCCTTGTTGTACTGCATTAAGCTGACCCAATCCAGCATTTGCAACATCTAATAGATCTAATATCTGACTTCGATTTGTTGGTTTTTTATTTAGATAATAATTATTTTCACCCTTATCATCCATTTCTCTTGTAATTTCTACTGAATCAGAATCTACAGGGATTTTTCTATCGGAATTATCAAAATGAACACTAGATCTGGCCATCTTTGGTCCATGTCTGTTACCTTCAATATCATGAATAAGAGATCGAAGTTTATCGACTCTCATCATTTTTGGTTTGTTTTCACCAAGTGCAAAAATTATTGCGTCAAGAATGTTACTTTTTCCAGAACCGTTTGGGCCAGAGATCGAGACTAATCCAGGTTCAAACATAACTGTGGTATTTTTAAATCCAAATGATTTGAAACCAAAGATCTCTACTTTTTTAATGTGAACCAATGAAATTATTTTCTCAATTGGTTGGATAATCGATGGTTAACAAGTTTAGTTGACATAATTGATTAATTTTTCTTGGTTTACTATCATTTTTTTCGTAACGGTGTGTATTATGAAATTAAAATATGATCTAGGGCAGATTATCAATGATTAGAAATACTAAAAATCGTGCCTAATTTTTATATAAAAATAGAATTTAATCGTATTTTTACGCATAAATTTTTGAACCAAAATAAGAAATTAAATGGATTTTTAAAAAAAGATAAATTCAAAAAATAAGAATTTTAAGTGTTATTTTCCTTCAACGAACTTTTCACAGTCTTGTTTTGCTTGAACATCTGGCATTTGCACAAGAGGATGTTTCATCAAATATGCACTTGCAGGAATAATTGGGCCACCTACGCCCCTATCAAGTGCAATCTTTGCTAATCTAATAGCATCGATTACAATACCTGCAGAATTTGCTTTATCATCTACTTCTAAACGAACTTCCATGTTATATGGGATATTAGCCCATTGTCTACCTTCAATTCGCATAAACATTAGTTTAGTGTTGCCTAAAAATGGAATAAAGTCAGATGGGCCAACATAGATTTGATCATCTGCTAATCTCTCTTTAAGTTGACTTTGAACACTTTCGGTTTTAGATATTCTCTTTGAGGCTAAACGGTCTTGTTCCTTCATGTTTAAGAAATCAGTGTTTCCACCTACGTTAATTTGGTAAGTTTTTTCAATTTTAGTTCCACGATCACTGCAAAGTTTTGCAAGTGTTCTATGAACTATTGTAGCTCCAACTTGACCCTTAATGTCATCACCTATGACGGGAATATTTTTTTCTTTGAATTTTTTTGCCCATTTTTCATCAGATGCAATAAAAGAAGGAATGCAATTTACAAAAGCGGTGTTTGTATCAAGACAAATTTGAGCCCAAAATTCTGTCACTTTATCAGAACCAACTGGTAAATACGATACAATAATTTCAACATTATTTTCTTTAAGAATTTTTTTTACTTCCTCAGTTATTTGATCGTGAGATTTTTTAGATTCCATAGGCTTGATTCGATTTTCTACCCATATTCCCACTCCATCTAACAATGGACTTTCGTAGACTTTGGCATTTGTTTTTGGCATTTTCTCTTTTGGGATCCAATCAACCATGTTTGGATATGCGTAAATTGCTTCATTAAGAGGAGTTCCAACTTTGTTATCACCTACATCAAAGCCACATACAAAATCAATGTCATGAATTCCATATCCAGCAAGTTTATCATGGATAATACCTGTGACTTCTTGAGAAGGGTTTTGTCTATAGTATTCTATTCCTTGAATTAAACCGGCAAAACAATTACCTATACCTACCAATCCCACTCTGATTCTATTTCCCATTCAAAAATCAAAGACAGGATGCAGGTTTTAAGTTTTCTAATTTATTAAAAATATACACGTAGAGTCATAATTTAGGAAGCAAGTTACTTAGACCTTCTTTGTAAGATGGGAACTTGAAATCATAAATTTGTGAAATTTTATGATTTGAAGCACTGGCTGAACGGGTTAACAGTTTAATTGCATCTGAACCTAATACCAGTTTCGCCAAAGCGGTTGGAACCGTTTTTGGTTTTTTTACTCCAAGATTGTCAGAGATATAATTTAGAAATTCTACAAACGGTGTAGGCTTAGAATCAGTCAAAATATAGGAATCAGTTTCAGATTTTTGAAGAACTTCAATTAATGCATCTACAACATCTTCAACATGAATGAAATTTTTGATGTATTTTCCATTTCCAGGAATTCTAAATGTACCTTTTTGCATTCTATCAATTATCATTGATTTGAAAAATCCACCATCACCATATACAACATCTCCTAGATATGCCACAGAAAAATTTATTCCAAATTTTTTACAGTTTTCTTCTAGGAACTCTTGTGCCTTGATTCGTGTTTTGATGAATTCAGTATCAGATTTTTTAGGAGTTGTTTCTGTAATTTTGTCATATTTTGGATCAAATACAGCTAGACCTGAAACATAGATGAACAATTTTGCACCAGATACAGCTGAAAAAAGATTTTTCACACCATCATAATTTACAGATTGGATTATTTTTTTATTTTTTTCTAGAGGAGTCACAGATGCTAAATGACATACAACCTCAAATTTTTGATCAAAGCGTAAATTAGGATTGGTTAGATCACCCAAAATTATTTTAAAAGGTAGATTTTCCTGTTTTCTTCTAGCAAGAATTGTTACATCTGCACCAGAATCATGTAGCTTTTT
The DNA here is from genome assembly GCA_018334095.1 of Nitrosarchaeum sp. Classification (GTDB taxonomy): domain Archaea; phylum Thermoproteota; class Nitrososphaeria; order Nitrososphaerales; family Nitrosopumilaceae; genus Nitrosarchaeum. The sequence continues at coordinate 4,301 of JAGXTE010000061.1, read as the reverse complement.
TGCAAGTCTAGAACCAATAAATCCGGTTCCACCGGTAACTAATATACGAGTATCTTGTAGATTCATTGTGTTTGTCTCATTATTTTTGAAAGTACATTAATCATAATCCTCCTCCGAAAACTTCACTTAGCTCAATATCATATCCATTTGGATCACTTATGTAAATGGAACGTGATTTTTCAAATTGAATAGGACCATCATAATTAATTGTAACACCTAGCGATTTACATATCATTATTATCTCATCAAAGTTTTCAACATGAAAACCAAAATGAGCGATTGCACCTTCAGGTTTCATCTCAGGATTCTCATACAGACATAGTTTGACATTGTCATTACCGATAATTTTTGATTTCTCTTCAGGTTGTTCTTTTTTAATTTCAAATCCAAAAAGATCTTTGTAAAATGCAACACTTTGTTCTAAATCTTTTACTTCCATATTGATGTGATCAATAAAACTAGCTTTCAATGTTTTAGTCATAGGAAATACTAGTTGAGATATCTAATAAAATATAATTAAACATTGCAATCATTATTTAGATTCAATAAAAATAACATCAACTAGATCCTGATTGCTTCTCTTTGTTACGGTATCTCGATTGGCATTATGAAAATTTTGCAAATGTGCTTTTCTGGTTTTTATTCCATACTCTCTACACAATCTACAAAAATATGTCACCTGTCTTTCAGTTCTTGGTTTTGATTGAATTTCTTCATATGCAAGAATGGAATTTAGCATGAATACTACTCAGAAGAATCATATTTTAATATTGTCACAAAAATGACAATTGGTCATATATTTACATAATTTGCAAAATATTTATATATTGTAATAAATATTACATACACTCGGTGAATAAAATGTGGTTTGATAACCAATTTGAAAGAGCATTTCGAAGATTGTCTGATCCTTTTTTTGCCACGGATGACATCTTTGAATTTCCAAATGATTCAAAAATTCAAACATTTGGCCCGTATTACTATGGTTATGAGATGACCATAGGACCTAACGGAAAACCCCATGTAAAAGAATGGGGAAATGTAAAGCCTAAGAGTTCAATGACGGAATTAGATGTCAGAGAACCATATGTGGACGAATCCGTTGACGAAAAAAGCCGTACACTAAAGCTGATTACAGAGATGCCAGGAATTGAAAAATCGGACATCAATGTAAGCATAGTAGAAGGAGTTGTAGAAATTTCTGCCAAACATGGAGACAGAAAATACAGTACAAAAATTCCATTGAAGTACAAAGTAGATGAAAATTCAGCCAAAGCACAATACACCAATGGGATATTGGAACTGACCTTGTCCCTTGCCGAAGAAAAACCAAAAGGTAAAAGAGTGTCAGTGGAGTAATAGAGGTGATTGGAAAATGATTACTCAAAATATTCCATCAACCATTCAAACATTGTCACATCATATGAAATTGTGGATGGAAAAGTTTTTTCCACCCATCCGATTTTCAAAACGAAGTGATAAAAATGCCAGAGGAATTATGTAGAAATTGTGGGATGAGTCTTCAAATACAAAACAAATGCTCTACATGTAAAGAACCGATTCAGCAAATCTGTTCTGAATGTAGATATACAACACTAGAGAGAATTCACAGTCGATACTCATCAAGATTTGAGATGATGTCAACAATAGAGCCGCCGGCACGATTTCTTCAAATCACAATAGCATAATCTCTAATTCATATATTTTTAATTATATGATTTCATAATTATTCAATCAATAATTTAGAGCAGGGATAGTAGACATATTTTAAATTAAATCAATTAAAAATTTATTCCAGTTATAGTGTTTTAGAATATCAAGGATTAAGAATTCAAAAATAGATATGTTATGAATTGATGATAAAAAAATACATGGGGAATTCAAAAAGCAATAATATTTAGGCATATCGACTAACAAATGATACGCGTTCCTTTTTAGGTAAAAATACACCATATTGATGAGAAGCAGGACGATCTCTTATCGGGTTCAGCCTGATATCATGTGAATCTGTTTCTCTTTTAAGGCATTAGAGTAAAGATAGACATGGATTCTTCTAGTAAAAAATAGAAGGGTTAAGGTAGAATTTTATACAGCTCAAAAAAATCATATTATGATAGAGCCAGCTATTTCATGGCGGAAAGTCACACAACAAGCAAGACAAGCAACTCTTCATGCAGAAGTTACAACAATTTTACCTTTTATTTATGCCGCACTAATTGCAAAATTAAAAAAATAATCGGATAAAAACTATTATTCATCAAGTCACAATGTAACACATTGTACTCTAAAATTAGAATTAAAGAGTTAAGACCAATTAATGTAGAAGGAGGATATCTAATAGATGGATTTCCTTCAATGGGATTTGCCAGTGCAATTGCGACTGAATCAATGATTCAAACATCACAATTTTCCGTAGCAGGTATAATTGATTCAGATAGTTTTCCAACAATTAGTGTAGTTAAAGAAGGAAAACCAAACTATCCAACAAGAATTTTCGTCAACGATGATCTCAAGGTTTCAATTTTCTTATCATATCTCACGATACATGAATCATTACACAGATCTATTGCAAAGACAATGCTAAAGTGGGCAAAAAAACAAAAAATCCAACTAGTTGTAAGTAGTGTGGCAGTAAAATCTCTTGGAGGTCTTGGTGGTATGGTCGCTGTAGGAAATACAGATTCTGCAAGAGAGAAATTAAAAAAATCAGGATTAAAAATTCTTCAGCATGGAACAATTCCAGGAATTCCAGGGATTTTACTCAATGAAGGTAGCATTACAGATCAAGATGTAATTGTGGTTCTTTTTCAAACAGATGGTACGGGTCCAGATTTTAGATCAAGTGCAGAATTATGTACTGGAATAGCAAAATTAATTCCTGGAACTTCATGCGATATTCCATTATTACAAAAAGAGGCAGAGAAAGCAGAACTATCGATTAAAGAAACAGATGAAGAAACTCGAAACATAAAAGATTCAATTTACAGATAGTAAAATTACAACACTCAGGTTTATTTTATAACGTAACTAATAACAATAGAAAATCATTGGAACAAATACCAGAATTTGTATTAATGGTTATTCTAATTTCGGCATCAGGGGTAATAGCTCCAGGACCATTATTTGCAGCAAATATAGCACAAGGCTTGCGTGGCGGGGGAAAAGCAGGAATACACATGGCAATAGGGCATGCAATAGTAGAACTACCATTAGTAATTTTGTTAGGAATTGGAGTCTTTACATTAGAAATTTTTCCAGAATTTAGAAGTATTATTTCAATATTAGGTGCCGTTGTACTTTTTGTTTTTGCAGGAATACAAATTAAATTAACATTACAAAAAAATGAGACAAAACATTTCAATCCCAAGCATGGAGCAATGTTTACAGGGATTATTCTTAGTGCATTAAATCCATTTTTTATCATTTGGTGGTTAAGTATTGGTTTTAAATTAATTTCTGATGCAATGCTGATATGGACATTTACAGGAATACTAATTGTTTTTTTGTTACACATTTGGATGGATTTTGTATGGCTATATTCAATAGCACATCTTGCATCTAAAAGTGCTAAAATTCTTTCTAGTAAAAATTATAAAATTTTAATGATTATTTTAAGTTCTATGCTAATATATTTTGGAACGTCATTCATATTAGAAGTATTTTAGCCACAATCTAAAATTTCAACTTTAGGCTCACATTTATCATTAAACAAATTAATTCTTTCAACTAGGCCATCACAAAATTCTGGATCAAAAGACGATTCATATGATTTTAAATCATTAATAATTACAATATGTTGTACCCCACAAGAAGATAAGACATGTCCTAGTAACAAGATAACAACAGAAATACCTGCAGATATCAAGATTAGTGTTCTAATAGTTTTAATTTTTTGTAATGTCAATTTCAATTGTAGAAACATTACGTAATTTACCATCTTGAGAAAGAAGTGAATCAGATAATATTCGTACATCACTTATAACATATCCAACCGTATTCATTCTTTTAACAATCATTTGGGATACATCAACTGCCTGGGTAATTTTTTTACCTCTAGCTTTAATGGTAACTGTATGTCTTGTTGAAAGTTGTGTCAAAGTAGCTGAGACATATGTCATAATTGGTTTATTGCCAACAAAAATCACATCTCGTTCTTCAGGGTCATGTTTACTTTCAGTTGATGAAATATTTGGAGGGGAAGATAATGCGGGTTCTGGTTCAGGTGAAGATAATGCGGGTTCTGGTTCAGGTGAAGATAATGCGGGTTCTGGTTCAGGTGAAGATAATGCGGGTTCTGGTTC
>JAGXTE010000060.1 GCA_018334095.1 Nitrosarchaeum sp. | reverse complement strand
GCTTCATAAATTGAAGAGTATTCTGGGAAATTATCATCAAACCATTTTTTATAACTTGGTTCATTGTTGTATCTATCAACATATGACTGTGGATCTTTTGAGGTATCAACAAAAGGAGCTAATTCTTTTGGTGCATCTAATCCAACCGCTTCATAAATTGAAGAGTATTCTGGGAAATTATCATCAAACCATTTTTTATAACTTGGTTCATTGTTGTATCTATCAACATATGTTTTAGGATCTCTTTCAGGATCAACAAATGGAGCTGTCTTTGATTTATCAGGTTCATCAGTAGGCTCCTCTTTGGTTGGTTCTGGCTCTATGACAGGCTCTTTTACAGGATCAGATTTTTTGATAGAGTCATTTACAGTAATTGTAATTGATTGCCTATCACTTAACGAACCTAGATTTGCAACTATATCAAAGATGTATGCTTTTCCACCCTGCGTATCATTTGGAGTCCAACTGAACATTCCATTGTTTTGATTAATTGAAGCTCCAACAGGAGGATTCTTTTCTAAACTAAACACCATGCCACTCATTGATGGATCAGTTAACTTTACAGCAAAAGACAGTAATTTTCCTTCATCTATTGATAGTTTTCCTAAAGGATTTATTTTCAAAGTAGTAGTAGGAATTGTTGTTACTTCGTTAGATGCTGTACTTGTACCAGCAGTGTTTATCGCATATACTTTGTAAGTATATTTTGAATTTGCGGTAAGATTTGTATGAGAATACGTAGTTGATGTACTGTTTGTATTTGCAACCAACACAGAATAAGAACCTGAATCTTTCTTCATCTCAATTTTATAACCAGTGATTGGGGTATTGCCAGTGGATGAAGGAGAACTCCATGAGAGATTAATCTGAGTTGATGAGATACTTGTCGCGGTTAATTTTTGTGGAGGTGAGGAAATTTGTATTACAGCGGTATTTGATGATGTTTGAGTTTGAGGAATATCGACAGAAGTTGTTTTTGGAGTAGCAGTTGCAGTATTTGATGGTTCTGTGACACCATAACCAATATTTGCTCGAACTACAAATGAATATGAGATATCAGTTGTTAAATTATTTACAGTGTAAGTAGTTGTTTTACTATTTGTAGATCCAATACTATCATAAACATCAGGTCCAATTACACGTTGAACAGTATATCCACCTATACTCTGTCCAAATGTGTTTGACGGAGCTTGCCATGAAAGTCTAATTTGAGTTGGGGAGATTGCAGTTGCAAGCAATCCACTTGGAACAGTGGTTTCTGCAGGTTTTACTGATGAGCTAGAAGATGGCGGGCTTGTTCCTTTAGAGTTTATTGCATATATTTGATAAGTGTAAGTATTGCTAGAGTCTAGACCTTCATGAAGAAATGATGTCGAAGTGCTTTTAGTATCTGCAATCAAAACAGCATATGCAGTTGTTGCTGTTTTGTATTCAATTTTGTAACCAGTTACTGCAGGAGAACCAGTAGATAAAACAGGTTCATCCCAAGTTAAGAGTACAGACTTTGTGGAAACTGGAGATGTTTTGAAATTCTTTGGAGAGCTAGGAGTTTGTGAAGCAGATACTAGTGTAAATGCCTGAATTCTACTGTTGTCAGTATCTGCAACATATAGTAAATTATTTGCAGTATCTAATGCAAGTCCTAATGGAGAATCAAATTTCCCGTCAGATGTACCTAAAGAGCCAAACTTTTCTACAAAACATACACCGTCAACAACTTTACTTGTACCGCTAGCACAAGTGGTATCAGTAGTTAGTTTGAATATTTGAATTCGATTATTATCAGTATCTGCAACATAAAGCAAATCATTTGTTGAATCAATTGCTAGACCGGATGGAGAATCAAATTTCCCGTCAGATGTACCTGCAGAACCAAACTTTTTGATATAACAAATTCCGTCTACGGTTTTGGTAGTACCTGCTGGACATGTTGTTCCTGTAACAAGTTTGAATGCTATGATTCTATCATTTCCAGTATCAGAAACATACAGAGTCTCTTCACTATCATCAATTATCATATGGGATGGATTCTTTAGAGTTTCAGTACCATTGAATGTTTTAAAATTAATTACAAAAGTCCCGATAGAATCAAAAACCGATATTGAGTCGGTTTCAAGACTAGATACAAAAATTTTCTTGGTTGACTTTTGTGTAGCAATTCCTTGTGCAGAGCCTAGATACTCAGGTTTTGTATTATCTGATGAACCAAATTTTGATTCAAATTGACCATCACCATCATCAAACCTTTGAATTCGTTCATTATCAGAATCAATAACAAAGAAATTTCCAAATGCGTCTAAAACGCTGCTAAATGGATTGTTAAATTGTCCATCACCAGTGCTGTCTGCGCCATCTGCATCATCATTACAGTTTTGAATTGAAGTCATATTACAAAATGTACCAAATTTGTAATCATAATCCCCATCATCATCAAATACGATAATTCTGTGATTATCAGTGTCTGTAACATAGATGAATTTTCCGTCACTACTTACATCAACATCGTGTGGGTTTTTTAGTTGATTATTTTCTGTTCCAAAAGTACCAAATTTAAAAGAAAATATAGGTTCAGCATATGCCATTTGTACTGATACAATACCAGTTAGCATCAATATACCGAAACATAGACCAACAGATGATTTTCTATTCAATGTACATGTATCCAATTGAGTTCAAATTTAATAAATAAGATAATAAATTTCACTACCCATTTGATCAATTCAGGTTAACATTTAGCATACAACACAAGTGATTCTTGAATTTATTCAGATTTTACAGTTTTTGGTTTTTTTAGCAATGAAGCGACCATTACAGTAACAAGAATGACAAATACAATAATCAAAGAAGTCACAGTTTCAATATGATAGAATTCAGAGATTATCATCTTAGTTCCAATGAATATCAAAAGTACAATTAATCCAGGTTTAAGGTAATGGAATCGTTCCATCATGCCACCAATCAAAAAGTATAGTGCCCTTAAACCCAAGATAGCAAATACGTTTGATGTTATTACTATGAATGGATCTCGAGTAATTGCCAATACAGCAGGAATAGAATCCATTGCAAACACCAAATCAGTCAGCTCAATTATTGCAAGTGCTACTAACAAGGGAGTGGCATGCATTACACCATTTATAGACACGAGAAATTTGTTGCCAACCAAATTCAGGTTAACAGGCATGAATTTTTTTAAAATTCTAACTGCAATATTTTTTTCAAGTTCAATTTTCTTCTCTTCTTTTTGAAGGATCATTCTAATGGATGTAAACCAAAGCAATCCACCAAAAATATAGATCATCCAATGGAAATTATCTAGCAAAGATGCACCAACTACAATTAAAACAATTCTCATCACAATAGCACTGAGAATACCAACGGAGAGAACTCTATGCTGATATTTATGAGGAATTCCCAATGTAGTAAAAACTAGTAAAAATACAAACATGTTATCTACACTTAGAGATTTTTCTAGAGCATAACCAGTTACAAATTCAATCATCTTATCATTGCCAAGTACAAAATAGATCACCCCTGCAAAAATTCCCGCAAGTGAAATCCAAGTGATTGTCCATCCAAGTGCCTCCTTAGAAGACATCACATGTTCTAATTCAGCAGATGACGTTTTGCTCAGTTTTCTTTTTAATTTATGAATCAATCCAAGATCAATTGCAATAGTTACTGAAAGAATTGCAAAAAAGATAATCCATAGTTCAAGTGTAACTATACCAGATTCTATTGGCAATTCGTTTGCTCTGATTTAGGCATAATTATAAACTAATCTTGAAAATTATTATTCATATTACTCAAAATATTCACCAGATTTACAACTTTAAAAAAATACGTTACTTTAGCAATAAAGTAAGAGATTAGAAGGGCATGACGCTTCTAATCGGTTAAAATAGATGGTATGAGGTAATGGTCGAAAAAACCTCAACCCATCTAATAGCGATAATAATTCAAATTTGAATAAAAGAATCGCGTATGAATTATCAGTATGATCTAAATACTAAATAATCAAAAAAACAACAATTGGAACTTTCACCAAACAACTTTCCGTTTTTGGTCTAAAGATCCAATAATATTTTTAACGTTATTTTTTATTCATGATATCAACGTCAGTAATTCATGCCTAAATCCACATAGTTTAGGTAAAAAGAAAACCAGTTAGAAAAAACTTTAGAAATTTTAAAATTTAGCATCATATGAAAAAAATCATGATCCAAAAAGAAGAATTAGAACAAATTTTGAATTTCGTAGGACAGAGATGGTTAGAGGTAACAAAAGACCCATCTAACAAACTGATGGAGACATTACCAAGTAATTTTTGGATGAATTCAGTGGGCGGAAAGGCAGGAAAAGGCAGATGGGTAACTGCACTAATGTATACTGAAAATGAAGGAGATGCCAATGCATTCAAAGAAGTATTACTAAGGTGGCAATCAAAAGGACAAGAGAAAAATAAGGCACCCGATCTAATTCAAATTGGAAAAAAGAAATAGACTATTAATAATTGGAAATAATGACAACTGTATTGTCAGAATTTTCAAGTAATGAAAAAAAGATTTTATCAGACCATTTTTCAAATACTGACGAAAATGTTTTTGCAATAATCACACCAAGACAGGTAGATCGTGGTGCATTAATGTCAAGATATAGTAGAACAGACAAAAATATGCGCAGAATTTTCTTAGATGAGTTTTTACAAAATGAGAATAGAGGTGAGGAATTTTACAATCGAGTATTATTAGAATATGGAGATGATTCTGTAGCTGAACTAGGGGAAGCCCAAATTGCAATTGAAGGTCTATCCAATATTGCAGTTAAAAAAATTGAAGATCGAAGAATAGGATTATCATATTTAGAAAAATCATCAAGATACGTAGCATGGAATAAAAAAATTAACGGAGAATACAGATTTTATAAAGATTCACAACTAATGAACTCTAAATTTGCTGATTTGTATTTAGAGACATGTAATTTTTCATTTGATACTTATTCAAAAAACATTGAACCAATGATAAAATACATACGAGAAAAATATCCAATTGAAAAATATACTTTCAAAGATTCAAAAGATGGAAAAGAAAAAGGATTCTCCAAACTAAAAGAGGAAAAAGACATCAAATCTGCAAATATGATTTACAATGGTTCAACAAAAGCAAAAGCATTAGACATTCTACGTGGTCTTTTACCTGCATCGACTTTAACAAACGTGGGAATTACAGGAAATGGTCGTGCTTTTGAGTATCTCCTTACAATACTTGGAGCATCAGAACTTGAAGAAGAGCAAAATTTAGCCTCAAAAATCAAAAAAGAACTAGATGTTACAATCAAGGCTTTTGTAAAAAGAGCTGATGACAAATACGGTAAAGCATTCCAAAGTTACCTTCAAGATTTGAAAAAAGCATCTAAAAGCATAGCAAAAGAAATCAAGCCAAAAATAATTTCAGGAGTTAAAACACAGTTATTAGATTATGAATCAGAAAAAACAGCCATAGATAAAATCATTACCAGTATTATCTATGAACAGTCTCCAAGTACATCATATCTTAACATAATGCAACAAGTAAAAAAATTACCACAGACTAAAAAAATAAAGATTATTGAATCGTTTGTAAAATTGAGAAAAAATAGACGTCATAGACCATCCAGAGCATTTGAGAGCACATACTATACATTTGATTTACTAAATAACTTTGGAATGTTCAGAGATTTTCATAGACATAGAGCATTGACACTAGAAAGACAATTACTTACAACAGATCATGGATATAACACTCCAAATGAGATCAAAGTCCTAGGAATTGAAAAAGACTATCAGGAATGCATGAATAAGACAAAACACACATTTGATAAAATCAGAAAAAAATACCCAGAACAAGGACAGTACGTTGTAAACTTCGCATATAATTATCCATACTTTATGAAATTTAATCTCAGAGAGGCTTGTCATTTAATTGAATTAAGAACAGTTCCGCAAGGACATATTGATTATAGACAAGTTGCACAACAAATGTTCAAAGAGATAAACAAAGTCCATCCAAATTTAAGCAAGATAATGAGATTTGTGGATTTAAAAGAATATGATTTAGAGAGATTTGAATCAGAAAAAAGAACTGAGGAAAAAAGAAAGAAGCTTAAAAAATAGAAAATATTCTAATATAATCAAAAAGAGAGAAAATCATGGTAGAGAAAATTGAAAAAACACCACAAGAATGGAAAGAAGTACTGACACCAGACCAATTTGAAGTTTGTATTAACAAAGGAACTGAACCACCTTTTTCAGGAAAATATTACAAAAACAAGGAGAGAGGAACTTACAAATGCGTTTGTTGTGGAGAACCATTATTCACATCTGAAACAAAATATGATTCTGGTTCAGGATGGCCAAGTTTTTGGCAACCACTTTCAGATGAAAAAATAGAATACATATCAGATAATGCTTACGGAATGGTACGGACTGAAGTAAACTGTAAAAAGTGTGGTGCACATCTAGGTCATGTTTTTGACGATGGTCCTAAACCAACCAATCTCAGATACTGTATTAACTCAATATCACTTGATCTTGAGAAAAAAGATGGGTAAAAATACATCAATATCAGGCACCATCAAGCACAGATTAAAAACATACAAAAATTATTAATAAAACACAATCAATGATAAGAAAATCAAAGAAATGAATTACAATAGCAAATCAAGAAGGAATGAAAGGGTTTGAGAATAATACTCTGTGGATTTGGCGTTGTTGGTCAAAGTTTAGTAAAATTATTTGATTCAAGATCAGAGGATCTTTATGCAGAGTACGGATTAAAACCAAGAGTGGTTGGCGTATTTGACAGTAAAGGCAGTGCAGTAGACAGATCAGGATTAGAATTAGAGAAATTAATCGAAGTAAAGAAAAAAACTGGAACTGTAAAAAATTATGCAAATACAAAAAATAACATGTCAGGAATTGACATGATCAAAAACTTGGATGCAGATGTTGTTATAGAAACTACTGCAAGTAATTACAAAGATGCAGAACCTGGAATGACTCACATAGTAACTGCAATGAAAAGAGGCATGCATGTAATATCAGTAAACAAGGGTCCGTTAGCATTAGCATTTCCATCATTGATGGAATTAGCCATTTACAATCAAGTTATCTTCAAATTCAGCGGAACTGTAGGTGGAGGAACACCAATTTTGGATTATGCAAAAAATAGTCTCAGAGGAGAAAGAATTAGCTCATTTTCAGGAATACTAAATGGAACAACAAATTACATCCTAACTAATATGGCAAATGGATTATCATTTGAGACTGCCCTAAAAGATGCCAAGGATAAAGGGTATGTTGAGGCAGATGAGTCACTAGATTTGGATGGGTTAGATGCAGCTGCAAAATTAGTAATTCTTGCAAACTGGGTAATGGATATGAAAGTAACAATGCCAGATATCAATTGTAAAGGAATTCGTAAGGTTACAGAAGAAGATATCAAAAAAGCTAGAAAAAATAATTGCGCTATAAAACTAATTGCTTCATGTAATAAAGAACTCATAGTAGAACCAAAGGAAGTCTCAGTAGATGATCCATTATGTGTTAATGGAACATTAAATGCAATTGCATTCACATCAGAGCATTCTGGCACGCAAACAATTATCGGAAAAGGTGCAGGAGGAATGGAAACAGCGAGTTCTATTCTAAGAGATTTGTTAGACATCAGACAAGAGATAGTAAAAATTTGAAATCCAACTTAATTTCAAAAAGTGAAACTGCTACGCTTCTAAAAACAGTTACAGAAAAGTGGGGAATGGAGTTTCCAAAAATAAAGAATCTCAAAGTGCATGAGATTGCAGATGATGCGCAAATAATTATGGGTCAGGGGATAAAAATTTTAAAAATTAATGATGAATATCTTCCATTTTTGTCAGAAACTCAAATGCTTGAAAAATTTCCACATGTGACAGTAGACATGGGTGCTGTGAAATTCATGTGTAAAGGAGCAAATGTGATGAGACCTGGAATCAAAACCCATAATGAATTTGAAAAAGAAAAAATCGTCTGCATTGTTGAGGAATCACAACACAAATTTCTTGCAGTAGGAAAATCACTTGTGTCAAGTGCAGAATTAGAAAAGATGGAAAAAGGCGAAGTCATAAAAAATATGCATTACATATCAGACAAGTTTTGGGAAATTGGAAAAACGATTTACGAGTAATCTATTTTGATCTTTTAATATTAAAAACTTCATGAGTTCTAACAGAAGTTGGATGGATTTGAGAATAATGAAACAGACAGACAGAGGTTGAAGTACAGCTGCAATGAGAGATACTACTCATAATTTTTGAATAGAAATACTTTGATATGGCAAATGAAATCTAGATATTTTTACTTTAAAGTAAATTTACAGTAATAATTTGAGATCAAAATTATGATGTATTTTTAATTAGATCTTTTCAGTGAATTCTTTAGTACCGTCTTTTGTAACAACGAGGATATCAAGTCCATCGCCACTTGCGGAATCTCTAAGGGCTGCAGATCTTACAGCTCGTTTTGCCAAATCAATTGCCTCTTCTTGGGTCATATTTGGTTTGAATTGCGGATCTAAAACACCCAATGCCATTTCAGCACCAGTTCCAACTGCAGCATATTCATCTGGGAGAACAGATCCCAATGGATCTAATGTGTATAAAATTGGTTCATCAACAACACCACCAACAATTACCTGAGTCAATAATGGAAAATATCGTCTTTCATACATCATATTTGACATCATTTTAGCAACAGTATTTGGAGGAACATCTCTTTTGAGTTCCATTTTTCTAATTTTGGCAAGTGCTGCAATTTGTAATGTTAAAATTTGCATATCAGCTACAAGGCCAGCACATGCAGCACCAACTTTTGAAGTAATTGAAAATGTCTTTTTTGAAGATTTACTTACAAGAAAGTTACCAAATGCGATCCTTTTTTCACTTGCAAGAACTATGCCGCCGTTAAAAGTAATTCCTACAGCCGTTGCTCCTGGCATGTACATAGACATAATTCAAATGATTTCACAGCATAATAAAGGGCTTTCTCCTTTTTTGATTCAAAATAGAGATAAAATATTTTATATGGTAAAAAACAGAATTACATATTGACTGAATCTAGCATCCACAATACAAAGCTAAATGAGATTACAAATTGGGGGATTAGAGCCGCAATAGGAGTAGTTTTCATCGTACAAGGATCTGGAAAATTTAATCCAGGATTTGCAGGAATGCTTGGCAATCTTGGCATACCAGTAGAGATGCAGATCCCAATTGCTCTTGCAGAATTAGTTTCAGGAATACTACTAATCATAGGAGTATTTACTAGACTCTCAGCATCAATGATTGCAATAATTATGCTTGGAGCTATATTCGTAGTAAAAGGAGCTTCTAACCTTACAGGAAATGGAGGATATGCAATGGATCTTATCATACTTGGAGGAGCATTACTAATAATCACAGCAGGCCCAGGAAGAATATCACTTGCACATGTTATCAAAAAATTACCTAGATGTTTACACTAGTCTTTTCCAAATTTTTCCATAATAAGATAAATGCATTTCGTGGTTTTTTTCAGTAAATCTATTCTAGTAAATTCATTTGGAGAGTGTATACGAGCAAACATGTAGGTACTACCAATAGAGATACATGGCGCATGTAATACATTTACAAAAGAATGCATAGGACCAGTACCAGCATTTGAAACATTAATGATTGATTTTCCAAAGGATTGATCAGCTGCCTCTTTTACTTTAGTTACAAAGAGATCATTAGGATTTGTTCTAGCGGCAGCTTCACCATGATAAATTTTTACAGATATATCTCCAAATCCTTTTGATTTCAAGTGTTTTTTTAATCTAAGAACTTGTTTTTTTGGATCCATTTTAGGAACTAATCTAAAATCAATTTTCACTAAAGCAGTGCTAGGAAGAACTGTTTTTGCACCATCTCCAGTATACCCAGAAACAAATCCAGCGATATTACAAGTAGCACCACCAACAAGGGCTTTTTTTGCATTTAATCCCCTCAAATTTCCTACAAAGGAATTCACGCCAAATTCTTTTTTGAAAGATTGTTCATCAAATGGCTCTTTTGATATTATCTCTAAATCTTGTTTAGACAGAGGAGTGGTTTCTTTATACCAGTCTTTAATGAGAATTTTTCCATCAGAGTCTCTTAATGTATGAACAGCTTCAATTAATCGCCATGCTGGATTTTTTATCAATACTGCCAAACTAGAATGGGCATCACGAATTGATTCTTTTACAGATAATTCAACATACAATAATCCTTTCATTCCAAGTCCAATGATAGGTCTGTTTTGTGAATCAACATATCCAAATTCCCAAATTACACCATCACATGAAAATTTTTTTTGGTATTTTTTTAGATAATCATCAATGTGTGCACTACCTGTTTCTTCTTCACCTTCGATTACAAATTTAATATTGCATGGAACATCACCAGTAGTTTTCAGAGATGCTTCAACTGCCTTTATTCTAGTGATTAATTCACCTTTATCATCAGAGGATCCTCTTCCAAAAATTTTGTTTCCTTTTATTTTTCCACTAAATGGATGATCATCCCACAAATCAAATGGTTCTACTGGTTGAACATCATAATGATTGTAAAACATCAAAGTCTTGTTAGGATTTTTCTTTGATTTTACTTCACCGTATACTAGCGGTGCCACATTTTTGAGTCTTAAGATTTCAGATTTGATTCCAGATTTTTCTAGTATTTTTTTGACTAATTGTGCACATTCTTCAATTCCCTCATTTTTTGCAGAAACGCTTGGTTGCTGAATTAGTGTTTGTAATTCAGAAACTAATCCAGGTATATGGCTATCAATGTGCTTTAAAGTATTCATTTTACTCACACAATTCTATCAAATGGTTTCATTGCATTTGCAAGTTCATCTAATAGATCCATAGATGTCATATGTAACCCAAATTTCTTTTGGGTTGCTTTGCCTGCCAATCCATTGATAAAAGTTGCAGCAACTGCAGACTCTAATGCATTGCGATTCTTTGATAGCATTCCTGCCACTAATCCAGATAAGACATCACCAGTTCCACCTACAGTCATTCCAGGAGTTTTTTTCTCATTGAGATATGTTGTTGTACCGTCAGAAATTATATCAGTTGCACCTTTAAGCAACACAACAATTCCATTATCTCTAGCATTTTTTTCAACTAGGTTGATTCTTTCTTTTTTAGAATCAGGTGGAGCAGTCCCAAATAATCGTTTAAATTCACCAGCATGTGGAGTCACTACAACATTTTTGTCAGCTAAAAGCGGTAACACTTCAGGAACAAGTGCGCTTGCATCCAATGAAAGTCGCACATCTCTATCTAAAAGGGATTTTATCAAAAGCAACAAAGAGCCACGTTCTTGAACTGCTAGTCCCATTCCAATTGTTGCTGAATCTAATTTACGAGGTAGTGCGCCAAGAAGTTTGTTAACTGCCCCTCGAGTTAATTTTTGATCAACTAGAGGAATTACAATTAGATTTGGAGATACTGCCCTAGTGGGAGTCACATTTACTTTTGGAACTGATGTGTATACTAGATCAACTCCACATCGTAATGCTGCAATTGATGACAGAATTGGTGCACCATGATAGATGTAGCTGCCACCAATAACTAAGACAGTTCCATTATCACCTTTACGAGATTTTGCTTTTCGTGCAGGTATGAATTTTTTAACTTGAGTAGCAGTAATTAATTTTCTAACCAATACCAAGTATTCTAGAGATAGAGGAATAAATCTTGTTTTAATCTAAAAATATGCAAATTAGGTTGATTCAGTATCAGATTCAACGTCAGTGATAGTCTCAGATTCAACAAAAGAATCAGATTTTTTCTTTGAGCCTCTACCAAAAAATGCCTTTCGGGCATAACATAGATACGTTGTATGACCAATACCTTGGAATGAATGTCTGGTTTTTCCTTCACGTGCTTCAATTGTTCTTATGATGTGTTCAGTGGATTCAATGTCAGTAAATTCATTTTCAACTAGAGCAATAGTTAATTTTTCAAGTTGATTCATGGTAGGACAAATTGCAAAAATAGCGCCACTTCCTTTAAGCATTTTACGAACTTGTGGTAGAACAGTCCAAGGGTCCCCAAGATCAATTAAAGCCACATCAGCTTCTTCAACAGGAAGTTTTTTTGAAGTTTTCAAATCCATTTTTTGCTGAGTCACGTACTTTGACATTCCTGCCTTTTTGATATTTTTTTCAGCTATTTTCATAAAGTTATCATCAACATCAAAAGTATAGACATGCCCCCTAGGTTTTACGACACTTGCAATAAAGGAAGTAAGTGAACCGCTGCCAGTACCAATCTCTAGAATTTTTTGACCGCTGCCAATTCCAGCTCTTGCTATAATGTAACCAATATCTTTAGGATATACTATTTGTGTGCCATGCTGGATTTTCATGACATAATCATACATTGTGGGTTCGATTAGATAGACATACTTGTCTTTGTTGGTGACTAGTCTAGAGCCATATTCTTTTCCAATAGCATCAGCATGTTTTATCACACCAATATGAGTATGAAGTGAATCATTCTTTGAAATTTTAACAAGCCATTTTTTTGAGTGGTTAAAGTAAAACAACACGTAAGAGTTTTGCTTAATTTTTGCCATATAGTTTTCCTGAAAATTTTAGATAAGAATCTACTGCTTAGAGTGAAACTAAATAGTTAAAATCAAACACATGTAGTAGATATCTAAATCTTTAAGTTCATAATGATTATTGGAATCCTATGAATATTGTATGGGCTTTAGTTATAGCCAGTTTGATTTTTACCAGTAATGTATTTGCTCAGGAAGTAAGTAAATCAGACTCTGTAGAAACAGAATATAATCTAGAACGAGTCATAATTCCCGCAACAGGATCAAGTATTCCAGGATGCGAAATAACAGAAGAAGGATGCTATATTCCAAAAAAGACCATTACGTCAATAGGAGGAAAAATAGTTTTTTCAAATACAGATAATGTAGAGCATACTTTTACAGCAATCTCTTCTGAAGGAACATTAGTATTTGATTCAGGCATAGTAAATCCTGGAAATTCATATGAGTGGGTTCCAATAATCAAAGGTGAATATCCATTCAACTGTACAATTCATCCATGGATGACAGGAACCATAATTGTTGAAGAGATACAAAATCCACCAAAAGATATTGATGGTGATGGAATTTTAGATGATGTAGATTCGTGTCCAACACAAGCTGAGACAATTAATGGGTTTGAAGACACAGATGGATGCCCAGATGCAGTTCCACCAAAAGACATTGACGGTGATGGAATTTTAGATGATGTAGATTCGTGTCCAACACAAGCTGAGACAGTTAATGGGTTTGAAGACACAGATGGATGCCCAGATGCAGTTCCACCAAAAGACATTGACGGTGATGGAATTTTAGATGATGTAGATTCGTGTCCAACACAAGCTGAGACA